>JBLMWN010000020.1:0-3553 GCA_050257255.1 Betaproteobacteria bacterium
ACCTTCGCTATACCGCTCAGCTCCGT
Organism: Betaproteobacteria bacterium; assembly: GCA_050257255.1. GTDB lineage: Bacteria > Nitrospirota > UBA9217 > UBA9217 > UBA9217 > JAJYKN01. The sequence goes on from JBLMWN010000020.1 coordinate 27, forward strand.
GCTCGAAATTCAACAGGCAACCGAAGGACAAGTAGAAACCGTGGAGGGGCGCGAGGTAATGGCGGTGCGTGAAGAGACGATTCCCCTTATCCGCATATCGCGAGTTTTCAACCTTCCGGGACGACGTGAGAGCGATGCATTCTATGTTATTCTTGTCGGACTTGCGGAGCGGCGACTCGGGATCATTGTTGACCGCCTCCGGGATCAGCAGGAGATCGTGATTAAACCACTGGGAAAACGATTGACCGACATTCCGGGCATCGCCGGGGGTACCGAGCTGGGAGACCGCAGGGGCGTGGTGCTGGTGCTTGATATCGAGTCGCTCATTGAAGGGGCGCTAAAGAAAACCGTTTCCGCGACGATAAGATAGGAACGGGGGACAGGAAGCCATCGTCGGAATCAGGGGCAAGAAGGAACTGTACTCGGCATTTCTCCTGACCGCTGGATTCTGAATCCCGGCTCCTGAGATCGTTATGTACAAAGAATTTTACGGACTGACCGAAAAGCCGTTTAATAAAACGCCGGACCCGCGCTTCCTCTTCCAGAGCCGCAAACACGCGGAGGCGCTCGCGCGGCTCCAGCTCGCGGTCGAGGAGCAGGATATCGTTCTGCTCACCGGCGAGATCGGATCGGGCAAGACCACACTCTCCCGGGCATTCCTCGACTCGCTGGACGGGAGCTTTCACCCGGTGCTGATCATCAACCCGCGGCTCTCGCCGTCGCAGCTGTTGCGAACCGTTGCACTGCGCCTCGGCATGGACGATACGACCCGATACCGGCACGGGCTCCTTGAGGGGATCAATGCAAAGCTGTATGAGCTCTACGAAGCGGCGAGAAAGCCGGCCATCATCATCGACGAAGCACAGCTTATCCCCGGCAAAGCGACCTTTGAAGAGCTGCGGCTGCTCACCAACTTTCAGCTCGATGACCGCAACCTGCTGGCGCTCGTGCTCATCGGCCAGACCGAACTTCGCGATCGCCTGGACCGCAAGCCCTATCGGGCTCTCCGGCAGCGCATCGGGATGCAGTATCATCTCGGTCCGCTCGACCGCGAAGAAACGGAGGCATACGTGCAGCACCGGCTCATGGTCGCCGGCAGGTCGGCGCCGCTCTTCGATGCTCAGGCGCAGACTCTTCTGTACGACTATTCCGGCGGTATCCCCCGCCGCATCAACATTATTGCAGGCAATGCGCTCATCGAGGGCTTCGGGAGGGAAGCGGCGACCATCGGAGCCGACATTGTCGAGAGCGTGGTGAAAGACGGATGAACAATTGGAAATCGAAGGTGGAAAAGTGAAATTCTAAAATTCGAACGGACGGATCCTCGTTTTCAATTTACCGTCCAATTTGCAATGGAGCGATAGCGACATGGATATCCTTGCAGCACGGAAAAAAGCGGCAGAGAAAGCGCAGTCACGACTAAAGCCGGAACCCCCCTCAGCGCCGGCGTCTGCCCAAGAGACGACCAGTCCCGTCGAAGCTGAGTCTCTCTCCCCGACCGCAGTTCCTGAGCCGCCGACCGTGGAAGCAGCGTTGTCTGCGGCGCATGAGATTGCGGCCGAGTCGGAGCCGACGTCGGGGGATGAGTCCGTTGAGACACCGGCGCAGGAGATGGAGATGCTCTCCTTTCGCCTGGGCGGGGAAGAGTATGCCGTAATGGTGGATGACGTACGCGAAGTGCTCAAGCTTCCGGATCTCACGGTAGTGCCGAATGCGCCCGACTACATTCATGGGGTCATTTCGCTCAGGGGGACGATGCTTCCCATCATGGACCTCTGCAAGCGGTTCGGCATCACGCCGGCCGCCCGCGACGAAAAGTCGAGAATCGTCGTCGTCAACCCTGACGAGGAGGACGTGGGGCTCATGGTAGACCGCGTTACCGGGGTGCTCAAAATCATGCCGGAGGAAATCAAACCCACGCCGGAAAATATCGAACACGGCGCCGAATATCTCCGCGGCATTGTGCGAAAGGAGGACAAGCTCTACATTCTGCTGGACTTGGAGAAGGCCCTCGGGAAATAACAGATGATTGCGGAATGCGGAGTGCGGTATAGGGGCTCATCAAGGAAAGTTCTTATTCCAGACTTCATATCCGAAATCGGCACGAGATAAAAAAAGAGGAGGTATCAGAGAATGAGGGAGAACATGAGATGTTGTCACACTGTTGTTTTGCTGACACTGCTCTTGGCGGTAACGTTGCTCGGTGCATGCGGAAATTCCGACAAGAAGTCTACATCACCGGCGACGGCAAGCGTGCTCTCGACAGCGACGCCGACTGCGGGGCTGAGCACGTGCACCAGCTGCCACACCGCGGTAACGGCGGATTGGCTGACGAGCAAGCATGCGAACCTTGGGCCCGGATACACGCTCGACAGTCCCGGCTTTCCAACGCTTGCTCAAATCAGCGGCTGTACGAAAAACTGCCACGATCCCAATGGTGACAGCAACAACCTCATTGCGGGCTACACAGGTAACGTCCCGCGCCCCGTGATCGGCTGCGAATCGTGCCACGGCCCCGGCAGCCTTCATGCAGAAGCAGGCGGCACGGGCCCGATAGCTCTCCTGGCCAATACAACCGGGACATCGCTCGGTTCCGTTATGGTATCGGGTCAGTATGTCATGTGTACCTCCTGCCATGAATTACTCAATCCGACAGGCACCGGAACCGTATCCGCAACTCATGACCCGGCGAGCAGTGTAACGCCGACGGGTTCACAATATACCATTACAGACACACACTTTGCGACGCCTGGCGACTGGTCGGGAGTGCAAGGAGCAAACATCGTGATGGATATATCTGGTTATGCCATGAACTATCTGAGCAATACCGTCTGCACCGATTGCCACAATCCACATAAAACAGCCGAGATCAATAGGGAATGGGCAGCATCCGGCCATGCATTCCGCGGTCCGGAGAATCCGCCTACCACCTATAACCCCTGGTCACATTACAACTGGACATGCGATACTGCGGCCAACTGCGGATCGATGGGAGAGTACGGGGACAGGACCACATGCCAGCGGTGCCATACGACAACAGGCTTTGCGGCCTACGCCGATGCGCTCGGAAAGGGCAATACCTTGCTGGCAGCCGCCATCTTCGCAGGCAGCCAGCCTCCGCTGGCGTACAATGCAAACTTCAAGCCAGAGATGCTGGAGTGCCAAGGCTGCCACATTGATAACAAGGGAAACCTGAGGAACCCGGGAGCCTACACAGCATCATATAAAATCCCCGTGGGCGGCTTCCCTTCCAGCTGGCCGCTAAATGCCGATGTGTCGTACCAGTATCCCGATATTTCCGCCTCGAATGTCTGTATGCCCTGTCACACGGGGCGCGGGAGCGGCAAAGCCATTCATAATTTGAATACGGGGTTGACAGCCGTGAATTTCAGCAATCTGGGCTTCCCCGATGGTCACTACTTGACGGCAGGCGGAACGATGTTCAAGGGCACGCCATATGAATATGGAGGAAGGAACTACGTCGACCCCGCTTCGTTCAAACATAACCAGATCGGCACACCAACTGC
>JBLMWN010000021.1:0-3600 GCA_050257255.1 Betaproteobacteria bacterium
TATAGTAGGCGCGGTGCTGGTTCCCGGCGGGCGGACGCCGATATTGATCACCCGGGAGATGCTCGGGACCATGAAGAAAGGTTCCGTGATCGTAGACGTGTCCGTGGACCAGGGCGGGTGCATCGAGACCTCGCGGCCCACGACCCATGACGATCCCGTGTTCGTAGTCGACGGCATTGTGCATTACTGCGTGGCGAACATGCCCGGCGCCTATCCCCGCACCTCCACCATCGCGCTGACAAATGCGACGCTGCCCTACGTAAAGCTGCTGACCAGCAAAGGGATCGAGAAGGCCATCGCAGAGGAATCAGTGATCCGTTCGGCGCTGAACACCTACCAGGGAGAGATCACGAACAAAGTGCTTGCTGAAGCGATGGGGTTTACGACGATTGGATGACTCCCACCGCAGAAAAGGGCAAACATACTGGTCTCCCTTAGTCCGTGTTGAATGAAAAGTCAGCATCAGCGAGCGGCTGACAACTTTTGCTCCGGCTGACTTCCAGTTCCCGCATCGTGAGACTTTGCTGAGTCCCGGGAGGACACAGACGCGCTTTTGGCGGCTGCAGGATGTTCCCAAAATTCCCCGTGTCATTCTCTCCCAGGCTTCGCCGTGTTATACTTACGTTATAATCTCAATCCAACAGCGAGAGACTTTGTATGGATACCATCCTGCTCTCACGAATCCAGTTCGCGGTCACGACCCTGTTCCACATCCTCTTTCCCACCTTGACCATCGGACTGTCCATCTTTCTCGTAGTCGTTGAGGCCCTGTGGCTCAGGACCAGGGAGGAACTCTACTACCGCATGTACCGGTACTGGGTAAAGTTCTTTGCCGTCAATTTCGGCGTAGGGGTCGTTACCGGCATTGTCCTTGAGTTTGAATTCGGCACCAACTTCTCACGTTTTTCCCAGGCCGCGGGGAACGTCATTTCACCGCTTCTCGCCTTCGAAGTGATGACCGCGTTCTTCCTGGAATCCGGCTTTCTCGGCATCATGCTGTTCGGCTGGAAGCGGGTAAGCAGCCATATGCACTTTCTTGCGACCTGCCTCGTCGCCGCGGGAACGGTCATTTCTTCTTTCTGGATTCTTGCCGCAAATTCCTGGATGCAGACCCCGGCGGGTTTCGTCGTAATGGATGGAAAGTTTCTGGTCACTGATTTTCACGCTGCCATCTTCAATCCTTCTATGAGCGCACGCATGTTCCATATGACCGTGGCCAGCCTCGAGACCTCTGTATTCGTGGTTGCCGGCGTCAGCGCTTATTACCTGCTCAAGGGGCAGTATGCCTCTCTGTTCCGGCGTTCCCTGTCCATCGCGCTCGTGATGGCCGCCCTGTTCGCTCCGCTCCAAATGGTTCTGGGGGATCAGAGCGGACGCCAGGTATTCGAACATCAGCCGGCAAAACTTGCGGCTCTGGAAGGCCATTGGGAGACGAACATCGGGAAAGGCGCTCCTTTTGCCATCTTTGCCCTTCCCGATCCCCGGGAGGAGAGGAACCTTTTTGAGATATCCGTACCATACGGCCTTAGTCTGCTGGCCACGCATTCCCTGAATGGCCCTGTGACCGGGCTGAAGGATGTCCCGCGAGAGAACCGTCCGAACGTAACGCTCCTGTTCCTGACATTCCGCATCATGGCCGGGATCGGGACGCTTTTGCTCCTGATCATGGTCTGGGCGCTCTATCTGTGGCGAAAAGGAAGCCTCTCCGAATACCGGCCTTTCCTCTGGACGCTCTTGATCATCCATCCTCTCGGGTTTCTTGCCGTCGAAAGCGGGTGGATAACGACGGAAGCGGGGCGGCAGCCGTGGCTGGTCTATAACCTGATGAGGACTGCAGACGGCATATCGCCCGTGCCGCCGGGCAATGTTCTCTGGTCGCTCAGCCTCTTTCTGGTCATCTTCGCGGCTATTGGGTCCATCTATTCTTATTATGTCATGAAGATGATCAAGCGTGGTCCCGACCTTTCCAGCCCGATACCCGCAGTTCAATTGCCGGCAGGCATGCTGCCATTAATGGATCATGAGCGGACAACGAAGCTATAGAAAGAGCGGAACATGTGGACCGCGAAAGCGTTTAGCTCCAAGAAAAACCAAAAATCAATAATGAATTCTTTTCGAATCAGTTAATGAGGCATACGTTCTTATTTCAATGTAATGCAGTAAGACCTTCACGTCCTTCGTGGTAAAAGTCTTTTTTGGATTTTAAAGGAATTAAACATGGGCGTCGTCGACATCTGGATAGCCCTTCTCGGACTGGCCATCATCCTCTATGTGGTCCTTGACGGATTCGGGCTCGGCATTGCGCTGCTGTTCCCATTCATGAAGAGCGAGGACGAGCGCGATCAGCTGATCGAGAGCATTGCTCCGGTCTGGGACGCGAACCAGACATGGCTCGTCTTCGGCGGAGGCGGACTCTTCGTCGCCTTTCCCTTGCTCTACGGCGTTCTCCTCAGCGCCCTGTACATCCCGCTTTTCACCCTGCTGTACGGCCTCATCTTCCGCGGTGTATCGTTCGAATTCCGCGCCAATACCGCGAGAAAAAGGGCCTGGGACCGCTCATTCTTCTGGGGCAGTCTCATAGCGGTGGTCGCCCAGGGCCTGACCCTCGGAGGGGTCCTGTCGGGCGTAAGAACAGCCGACGGCAGCTTTGCCGGCGGTTCTTTCGACTGGCTCACCCCCTTTTCGCTGGCCGCGTCAGCGGGTTTGGTCGCGGGCTATCTCCTTCTCGCCTCAACCTATCTCATCATCAAGACGAGTGGGACAATCCAGGACCGGGCCGTTCGGTACGCTTTGTGGGCGGCCCGGGTGGTCCTGGCATTTCAGGTCCTGATGATCGTCTGGACGCCGTTCCATTATCCCGACGCGCTGACCAAGTGGCTGAGCGCGCCCCGTGTCTATTTCATCTGGATCTTTCCTCTGCTGACCCTGCTTTCCTATTATGGCATCATCGCCAGCCTTCGCACCCGCAAGGAGATCATGCCCTTTCTGTCGAGTCTTGTGTTCTTTCTCGCCGGTTTCCTGGGCCTCTTCGCTTCGATCTATCCTCACGCCCTTCCACCGGATATCACGTTCTATGATGCGGCAGCGGAACAGGCAACGCTTCGGTTCACGCTCTGGGGAGCGGCCATTATCATGCCCGTCGTGCTTGGATATACAATTTACAGTTACTGGATCTTCCGGGGGAAGGTGAGCGGGGAAGGGTATCATCACTGACGAGGGAACGTTTTAAAACTTCACCCGCAGCTCATCGGGCGTCATGGAAGTGTAAGAGAAGCTCCTGAGCGAAAGCGGTACTGTCAGGCATACGTTGAGTGCCGAGGCGATGAGGTCAGTTCACAGGTGGGTCATGCTATTTGACCCGACGCTTTTCCGTAGCTCAGTGTCGGGTTTCGCTCTGCTCTACCCGACCTACCGACTCCTGGCAACTATGGGCATCGCAAAGGCCATCGCGCAATCGGCCAGATCAGGAGCGCACTCAACACGTATCAGGGGAAAATCGCGAATAAGGTGCTGGCTGAGGCGACGGGGTTTACGACGACTTAAAGGAAGAGAACGACCTATACATCTCTCGGCTCAATAAGAAGCTTGAGGTCCGCGACA
>JBLMWN010000022.1:0-12933 GCA_050257255.1 Betaproteobacteria bacterium
GAACTCAAAGGAAAGAACATCGCCGAGCTTACCACGATGGCGGACGAGCTGAAGGTAGAAGGCGTCAGCGGGATGCGCAAACAGGAACTGATTTTCGCCATCCTCCAAGCTCAGACCGAAAAGAACGGCATGATCTTCGGCGAGGGCGTTCTCGAAATTCTTCCGGACGGATTCGGATTCCTGAGAGCCCCCGATTACAATTACCTCCCCGGCCCTGACGACATCTACGTTTCCCCGTCGCAGATACGGCGGTTCAACATCCGGACAGGCGATACAGTCTCCGGTCAGATTCGACCGCCGAAAGAAGGCGAACGCTATTTTGCGTTGCTCAAGGTCGACGCAATCAATTATGAAGACCCGGAAATTTCCCGGTCAAAGATCCTCTTCGACAACCTCACACCCTACTATCCGATAAAGAAGATCAAACTTGAACATTCCCCGACAGACTATACGACGCGAGCCATGGACCTCATCACCCCTATCGGCATGGGTCAGCGCGGCATGATCGTGGCCCCGCCGCGGACCGGCAAGACCATGCTGCTCCAGGCCATTGCCAAGGCCGTCCTGAAAAACCACAAGGACATAAAGCTCATCGTGCTCTTGATTGACGAGCGTCCCGAAGAAGTCACAGACTGGCAGCGCCAGGTCAAGGCCGAGATCATCAGTTCCACTTTCGATGAGCCGCCGCAACGGCACGTCCAGGTCGCTGACATGGTAAGCGAACGGGCCAAGCGGCTTGTCGAACACAAAAAGGATGTCGTCATTCTGCTGGACAGTATCACCCGCCTGGCCCGGGCGCACAACGCTATCATTCCGGCCTCGGGGAAAGTGCTTTCCGGCGGTCTGGACGCCAATGCGCTTCAGAGGCCTAAGCGGTTTTTCGGCGCCGCGCGGAGCATTGAAGACGGCGGCAGCCTGACCATCCTCGCGACAGCACTCGTGGACACCGGCAGCCGCATGGACGACGTGATCTTCGAAGAGTTTAAGGGAACGGGCAACATGGAACTCCACTTGGATCGGAAGCTCGTGGACAAGCGTGTGTTCCCGGCTATCGATATCAACCAGTCCGGCACCCGCAAAGAAGAATTGCTGGTGGACAAGGACGACCTGAACCGCATGTGGGTGCTCCGCAAGGTCCTGAACCCCCTGACCACTGTCGAGAGCATGGAGTTCCTGCTCGAAAAGCTCAAACAGTCAAAGACGAACAGGGACTTCCTGGACTCCATGAACAAGTAAACCCTCCAAAAAAGACACGAGCAACCACGGATGAGCCCGGTTTAGGACAAGAAACACGAACGTATGATTTTGAAAATCCGTTGTGAGCCGTGTTCATCCGCAGCCAAAGCCCTTTCCTGGTCAACTTTTTTACTTGTCTTTTTGCGTGATTTGGTATATTATTTCGGCCTTAACCATACGAGCCACGGCTTGCCGCTGTGGCTATGGCTTTTCTATCAGGAGGAGATCAGGACTATGAAAGAGGGTATTCATCCCGACTACAAGGTAACGACGATCAGCTGCGCCTGCGGCGAGTCGTTCCAGATCCGGTCCACCAAGGAGAACGTGAAGCTCGATATCTGCTCAAACTGCCATCCTTTCTACACCGGCAAACAGAAGCTCATTGACACTGAGGGCCGCGTGGACAAATTCCGGAAAAAATACAAAAAGGCGTAGTTGATTGGGATTGCCGAAGCAGGCAGCCCATAGTGAGAGGTTGCTGACTTGCCAGAGAACGTGAATATAGGCGGGCAGGCAGTGCTCGAGGGCGTCATGATGCGCTCGCCGCATGCCTTTACCGTCGCAGTGCGTAAAGGGGGCAAACCCGGCTCGGACATCGCGGTCCTACGGGAAACGATCCAGCCGATCGGCGAACGGTATCCGCTGTTCAAGAAGAAGCTCATCCGGGGATCGGTCGCCCTGTTCGAGGCGCTTTGGCTCGGTATCCGGGCCCTTAATTTCTCGGCGAACGAAGCGCTTGCGAGCGAGGACGGGAAAAAAGAAGAGATCAGCACCCTTGCCATGGCAGGGACTATGATCGTGGCAATCGCGTTCTCCCTCGGGCTTTTCCTGGCACTGCCCCTTGTCATCACCAACCTTCTCGGCGCTCACTACGGCTCTGTCGGCAAAAACAGCATTCTGTTCAATTTGACGGACGGCGTACTCCGCATGGCGTTGTTCCTCGGCTACGTCTCGGGCATCTCGTTCATGAAGGACATCCGGCGGGTCTTTGAGTATCACGGGGCGGAGCACAAGGCCATTGCCGCCTACGAGTCCGGTGTTGAGCTTACGGTTCAGAACGCCAGGCCCTATTCACGCATTCATCCGCGATGCGGGACGAGCTTTTTGATCGCGGTGATCGCGCTTTCGATCCTCGTGTTTTCTCTCATCCCGGGCGCCTGGCCCCTTTGGGCGAAAGGGCTTTCCCGTATCGTACTGCTCCCGCTGATCGCCGGGCTGGGGTATGAATTCATTAAATACAGCGCGAAGAAAAACAACAACCTTTTGATCAAAGGCTTGATGCAGCCAGGACTCTGGCTTCAGCATCTCACAACACGGGAACCATCGGATGATCAGGTTGAGGTGGCCATCAGGTCCCTCAAGGAAGCTCTCTCGATGGAACCCCGCTGACGCGGGGTTTTTTTATTTGAGAAGAAGAACACGAACCCGCCAAAAGACACTAGAAAAAATTTACGATCTGTCGTTTTTTTTCGTGACTCGGTGCCTGCGGCGAACATTGTTTGATCTATGCTAAGCAAATTAGAAGCAGTCGCAGAAAAATATGACGAGCTGACCAGGCTCCTATCCGATCCTGCGGTCGCCGCCGATCATCAGCAGTACCAGAAGTATTCGAAAGAGCGGTCGGAAATCGAAGATGTGGTGAACCACTACCGTGCCTATCAGAGCCTGCAGAAGCAAATCAAAGAGGCAGAAGAGATCACGCAGGACAAGCAGGTCGACCCCGAGTTGCGCGCCATGGCGGAGGCCGAACTCAAGGATCTCCGGTCCAGGATCGGCCAGATGGACCAGGAACTCCGGCTCATGCTCGTGCCCAAGGACCCGCGGGACGACAAGAACATATTTCTTGAGATCCGCGCAGGCGCGGGCGGCGATGAGGCCGGACTGTTTGCGGCCGAGCTCTTTCGCATGTATTCACGGTATGCCGAGAAAAAGCGCTGGAAGGTGACACTCCTTGATATGAGCACAACAGGCGTCGGCGGCGCGAAGGAAGTTATCGCTCAGATCCAGGGCAAAGGCGTTTTCAGCAGGCTCAAATACGAAAGCGGCGTGCACCGGGTGCAGCGAGTCCCAGCCACGGAGGCCAGCGGCAGGATCCATACCTCGACGGTCACGGTTGCCGTCATTCCCGAGGCCGAGGATGTAGACGTTCAGATCGAACCAAAAGACCTGCGCATCGACACCTACTGTTCGTCGGGTCCCGGCGGTCAGAGTGTAAATACAACCTATTCAGCCGTCAGGATTACGCATATCCCTACCGGCGAGGTGGTCGCCTGCCAGGACGAGCGTTCGCAGCTCAAGAACCGGGAAAAGGCCATGAAGATCCTCAAGTCTCGCTTGCTCGAGAAGGAGCGCGAAAAGAGGGAGGCCGAGGAGGCTGCGGCCCGCAAGTCCCAGGTCGGCACCGGTGATCGCAGCGAAAAGATCAGGACCTACAACTTTCCGCAGAGCAGGGTCACTGACCACCGGGTCGGGGTGTCGCTTTACAAGATCGATGCGGTCATGGATGGCGACATAGACGAGTTTATCGATGCGCTCACCGCTGCCGACAATGCGGAAAGGCTGAAAAACCTGTGAGCCATTGCGTATTGCGGAACGCGGAGCTGGAATGCCATCATTCAATCCGCAGTCCGCAATTCATTCCGGTGACCATCATTGAAGCGATAAATAAGGCAGCAAAGAAATTGTCCGAGCAGGGCATCTCAACTGCTCGTCTCGATGCCGAGGTACTGCTCCGTCACATACTGAGCAGGGACCGAGCCTGGCTCCTGGCGCACATACAGGAGGATCTCGACGAAACAAACCGCAGGATCTATGAGCAAGCCGTCGACCGCAGGGCAAAGCGGGAGCCGCTCCAGCATATCACAAAACAGCAGGAGTTTTGGGGACTCGAATTCCTGGTCACGCCGGACGTGCTCATCCCGAGGCCTGAGACCGAGCTCATTATCGAATCGGTTTTGGGTGCCGCAGAGCATAGGGAAAAGCCGCTCATCATCATAGACCTCTGCACCGGCTCCGGATGCATTGCTGTCAGCCTGGCGAAGGAGCTGCAGGCCGCCAGGATCGTAGCAATCGACAAATCTCCAAGGGCGCTCTCAGTCGCCCGTGAGAATGCCCTTAGGCATGATGTAGCGGAGCGCATCCGTTTTCTTGAAGGTGATCTGTTCGAGCCGTTGGAAGCGCTTGACATCCATGGTCAAGCTGATATCATTGTCTCGAACCCACCCTATGTTCCATCAGGCGACCAGCGTACGCTCCAACCCGAGGTCAGGGCTTACGAACCTGCAATGGCGCTCTTTGCCGGTCCGGACGGTACCGAGATTCACCGGAAGATCATTGATTCCGCTCCTCGCTTCCTGAAAACCCGCGGCGTCCTGATCATGGAAATGGGTCTCGGCCAGGCAGATGTGCTTGTGAAGATGGTCCGACATGCGGGTGATTACGGCCCCGCTGAGATTTTGAAAGACCTGGCGGGCATTAACCGCGTGATCGTAACGAGGAAAAAATAAATCGCAACTGCGGATTAGCACAGTTTTGGTGGTTATACTATCATGAAAGCAATTGTCATCAACGGCGGGAAAAAACTCAGCGGCGAGGTCTCCATCAGCGGCGCCAAAAATGCCGCGCTGCCGATCCTCGCTGCCGGTCTCTTGTGCGCGGGGAAACACACCATTTCGAACGTTCCGCGCCTGGCCGATGTAACAACGCTCGGAAGGATCCTCCAAAACATGGGCGTCTCCTTTGAGCGGAAGGACCACGACATCATCATCGACTCCACCGGGCTGACGAATCCCGAGGCGCCCTATGACCTGGTACGGACCATGCGCGCCTCGGTGCTCGTGCTCGGTCCCCTCGTGGCACGTACGGGGAAGGCCCGGGTGTCGCTGCCCGGCGGGTGTGCCATCGGCGCACGGCCCATCAATCTGCACCTCATGGGTCTGGAGAAGCTGGGCGCGACGGTCGACATAGAACACGGTTATGTCGTGGCCTCGGCGAAGAAGCTTCGCGGGGCGCACATCTGCTTCGATACCGTCACTGTGACCGGCACCGAAAACATCATGATGGCGGCTACGTTTGCAACGGGGGAAACGACCCTCGAGAACGCCGCGCGGGAGCCCGAGGTCGTGGACCTGGCAAATGCCCTCGTCCAAATGGGTGCAAAGATCGAGGGCGCGGGCACGGACATCATACGGATTCAGGGCGTCGACAGCCTTCGGCCCGTGAACTACACCGTTATGCCCGACCGGATCGAAACGGGCACCTTTGTGATCGCCGCGGCCATAACCGGCGGTTCGGTCCTGATCAAGAACTGCTATCCCGGCCATCTCGATGCAGTGCTTGCGAAAGTGACCGAAGCCGGTGCGGAGATCACAATCAATGACGGTACAATCCATGTGGCGGGCGGGCGTACGATCAGGCCGGTAAACATAAAGACGCTGGAGTACCCTGGTTTCCCTACGGACATGCAGGCGCAATTTATGAGCCTCATGACCCTGGCTGAAGGGACGAGCGTAATCAATGAGACCATTTTCGAGAACCGCTTCACGCACGTGGCGGAGCTCCGCAGGATGGGCGCCGAAATCGAGGCCGACGGCCGTACCGCCATCGTCAAAGGCGTGCCAAAGCTTTCGGCGGCGCCGGTGATGGCAACGGACCTGCGTGCGAGTGCCTCGCTCATCCTCGCGGGGCTCGCAGCCGAAGGCCAGACTGTCGTATCGCGCATCTATCACCTCGACCGTGGATATGAAAACATCGAGCAGAAACTCTCAGCGCTGGGCGCGGACATCAAACGAACCTAAACAGAAAACCGATACTATTTTGCCATGAATTTGCACGAATTGAAAAATAGAGAAATAAGCTTTCCTTCCTTTTATTCATGAAGATTCGTGTTAATTCACGGCTAACACAAGAGGTTTTTTCATGAAGATCATCGACTCACAGCAGAAGGACATCGTTACCGAGCTCAAGCGCATCATCAACCGCGGCGAGGCCGCGACAGAAGAAGTTGCGGTTGCGGTAAAGGAAGTCGTGGAACGTGTTCGCAAAGAAGGCGACCGGGCTGTTCTCGAGTACACCGAGAAGTTCGACAAAGTGAAACTTACGCTCAAGGACATCAGAATTTCTTCCGACGAAATCAAGGAGGCGTATAAAAAAGTCGAGGCCAAAAAAGTGGAGGCCCTCAAACTCGCGGCGCAGAACATCCGCGTGTTTCACGAGAAGCAGAAGGCCACCTCCTGGGTCAGCCAGGAAGCGGACGGCGTGATCCTGGGCCAGCTCGCACGGCCGATCAGAAGCGCCGGCATCTACGTGCCCGGCGGCAAGGCTTGCTATCCGTCATCAGTGCTGATGAACGTCATCCCCGCGAAGGTCGCGGGTGTGGAGCAGCTCGTCATGTGCTCTCCGGCGCCAGGCGGGAATTTGAACCCGTATATTCTGGTAGCGGCGGACATTGCCGGCGTGAATGAAATTTATAAGATCGGCGGTGCTCAGGCGGTTGCGGCCATGGCTTACGGCACCGCCACAATCCCCAAGGTAGACAAGATCGTCGGCCCCGGCAACATCTACGTTGCCACGGCGAAGCGGTATGTCTTCGGACAGGTCGATATCGACATGATCGCGGGACCGAGCGAGATTCTCGTCATTGCAGACCATACCGCGAACCCGGCTTTCGTAGCGTCCGACCTGCTGTCGCAGGCCGAGCACGATGAATTGGCCTCTCCCATCCTTATTACGACATCCCGGGAAATTGCTGAAAAAGTGAACGCTGAGATTGAGCGTCAGCTGGCGAACCTGACCCGAAAGGAGATCGCCCGCAAGGCCATTGACCGGTTCGGCGCCATCCTTCTGACAGCCAGCCTTCAGGACGCTGCAGATGTATCAAACTCTATCGCACCGGAACACCTTGAGCTTGCTGTCGAGAAGCCCTTCGAATTGCTGGCGCTCATCAAGAACGCCGGCGCCATATTCCTCGGCCATTACACACCGGAATCCGTGGGCGACTACATTGCCGGCCCGAACCATGTGCTCCCCACGGGAGGAACGGCACGATTCTTCTCGCCCCTGTCCACCGGCAGCTTTATGAAAAAATCCAGCCTGATCTTTTATACAAAAGAAGGGCTGGACAAGGTGGGGGAAGCCGTTATACAGATCGCGGATGTCGAAGGGCTGCAAGCTCACGGGAATACGATCAAGGTTAGGATGGTCAAAAAATAAGATAGAGATTTTCCCACAGGATTTACAGGATTGACAAGATCGGGCAACTACGGTAAATTTTTTATCAGATTTTATTTCGTTTCTTGTCTAATATTAAGGAGACGTCATGCCTGCGAAATCAAAAAAAACTCCATCCGAGCCGGCCGCCCCGGCAACTCCCAAGCTCAAACTCGGCCTGCCAAAGGGGAGCCTCCAGGAATCGACCTTCAAGCTCTTCGGCAAGGCCGGCTACCGCATTCAGGTGAGTTCGCGGAGCTATTACCCCAGCATCGATGACCCGGACATCGAGTGCATCATGGTCCGAGCCCAGGAAATGGCGAGGTATGTGGACAACGGCATTTTTGATGTGGGTCTTACGGGAAAGGACTGGATTCTGGAGCAGAATGCTGATGTGGTAGAAGTTGCCGAGCTCAGGTATGCCAAGGGCGGGCTGAACCCGGTTCGCTGGGTCGTGGCCGTGCCTGAAGAATCGTCCATTAAAAACATCAAAGACCTGAAGGGCAAGCGTGTCGCGACGGAACTGGTCGGCTATACCAAGCGGTACCTTAAGTCAAAAGGCGTTATTGCCGATGTTGAGTTCTCCTGGGGGGCCACGGAAGTAAAGCCGCCGAAGCTTGCTGACGCGATCGTGGAATTGACCGAGACCGGCAGTTCGCTCCGGGCGAACAAGCTCCGAATCGTCGAGGTGATGCTCGAGTCCACGACCCGGCTCATCGCGAACAAAAAGGCCTGGAACGATCCGTGGAGGCGGAAGAAGATCGAGAACATGGCCATGCTGCTCCAGGGTGCGCTTGCCGCCGAGGAGAAGGTCGGCCTCAAGATGAACGTGCCCAAGAAAGTCCTGAAGGAGGTCTGCGGCATCCTCCCTGCCATGCACGCGCCGACCATTTCGCACCAGACCGATCCCGAGTGGGTAAGCCTCGAGGTCATGCTCGATGAAAAGCAGGCGCGGAACCTCATCCCCCGGCTCAAGCGCCGAGGGGCTACCGGCATCGTTGAGTACCCACTGAACAAGGTCATCCCCTAAGGTATCTTACAAAGGCGGCCGAGCGGCCGCCTTTGTTATCTCTTGATAATTTCCGCTTGTACATATTCCCCCGTTTCCTGTATATTGCTCCTGTTATGAAGAAAACTACATCCAAAACAAAAGACATCACTAAGCTTATCAAGCCCTCTGTGCGCAGGCTCGAAGCATACCACGTCGACGAGACACCCGTTCGGATCAAACTCGACGCCATGGAGAACCCTTTTCCCATGCCAAAAACAGTGCGGCGCGAAATCGCCGCGGCCGTCCGTGACACTCCCATCAATCTCTATCCTGATCCTTCAGGAAAAAATCTGAGGAAGGCAATCGCTGCGATGTGGAAGATGAAGCCGGAGCAGATGGTCCTCGGCAACGGGTCGGACGAGCTGATCCAGGCGATCGTCCTGGCCTTTGGCGGGCCCGTGCTCATTCCGTCGCCGACGTTCGCCATGTACGATATCACCTCCCGGGCCTTGGCTCATGAGGTGATAGCGGCGCCGCTCGGACCCTCTTTTGACCTCGACGTAGGACTCATGCTCAAGAAGGCGAAGGAAAGCAAGGCCAGGGTGATTTTTCTTGCCTGTCCAAACAACCCGACGGGAAACCGGTTCTCGGACAGAGCAGTCCGAAAGATTCTGGAGGAGACCGGTGCGGCGGTCGTGATAGACGAGGCCTATTTCAGTTTCTCCGGGAAAACATTTCTGCCGCTGTTACAAATGTATCCGAACATGATCATTCTAAGGACGCTGTCGAAGATCGGCTTTGCCGGACTCCGGATTGGCGTCCTGACCGCCTCGCAAAAGATCGTTGATGAGCTGAACAAGATCAGACTGCCGTACAACATCAACAGCCTGTCCCAAGCGGTCGCGGTAAGCGCGCTCAAGCACCCGACCGTCTTCGACCGCCAGATTTCCCTGTTGATATCGGAACGGGAAAAGCTCTATAATGCTTTATCGCACACGCAGGGTGTCACAGCCTACCCCTCCGAGACCAATTTCATCCTGATCCGGACAGGGTCGGACGCTACGCGTATTCACGGAAAACTGAAGCAGGAAGGCATCCTGGTAAAAAATCTGAACCGGCCAGGCCCGCTCAGGAACTGCTTGCGGGTGACCATCGGGACGCCGGAAGAGAACAGGGAATTTCTCAGTACATTAAAAATGATTCTTAAACACGGATAAATTCGGACATGCCGAGGATAAAAGCGGATACTTCTTATAGACCCGCCCTTATTTTAATCCAATCAGTGAAAATCATATCAAGGGATTTGAGGAGATTCGAATGCCAAGAAAGGCGACGATCGAACGAAAGACCAAGGAGACGGACATCAAGATATCCCTGAACATTGACGGCACGGGGAAGTACAGCATCAAGACCTCGGTGCCATTCATGGACCACATGTTCTCGCACATCGCCAAGCACGGCTTTTTCGACCTCATTATCAAGGCGAACGGAGACACGGAGATAGACGACCACCACACCGTCGAGGACCTCGGCATCGCTTTCGGCCAGGCGCTCAAGAAAGCGCTCGGCGACAGCAAGGGTATCAGGAGGTACGGGGATGTGACGGTGCCGATGGACGAAACCCTGGCACAGGTGGTGATGGACCTCTCCGGCAGGCCGTTTCTGGCTTACCAGGTGGAACTGCCGAAGAAATACAGGCTCAAGGAATTCGATCCCGGACTTGCAGAGGATTTCTTCCGCTCTGTCGTTAATCACGCAGGCATGAACCTCCACATCCGCCTCCATTACGGCCGCGATGTCCACCACATGCTCGAAGGCATCTTCAAGGCCTTCGGCCGCGCTCTGGACCAGGCAACAACGATTGATCCGAGGATCAAGGGCGTGCTCTCGACAAAAGGAAAGATTTAAGAAAAGAGAAATATTTGACACGGATAAGGCGGATGAAGGGTCTGAAGAGTCATGATCCTTCGTAGTTTTTCCGTGCCGATAGTGTCAAAGGTTTTCACAGATGATAGCAATTATCGATTACGGAATGGGTAACTTGCGGAGTGTTCAGAAGGGCTTCGAACGCATGGGTCACGAGGCCGTGGTCACGAGCGATGCGAAGATGATTTTGAATGCCTCGAAGGTGGTGCTGCCCGGCGTAGGTGCTTTCCCGGACTGCATGCGCAATCTCAGGGAGTACGGCCTCATCGACGCCGTGCAGAAGAGTATCGACTCCGGCAAGCCGTTTCTCGGCATTTGCCTGGGACTCCAGCTCCTTTTCACGGAAAGCGAGGAGTTTGGGATTTCGAAGGGGCTCGACATTATAAAAGGCCGCGTGATCCGGTTCAAAGGTCCTGTATTCGAAACGCAAAACCCGAAACTCGACACGCTGAAAGTCCCGCACATGGGCTGGAATTCCGTCTCGATCAAACGTCGTCCGCCTGCGCTCGCAGATGCGCCGGACGGCAGCCACTTCTACTTCGTACACTCGTTCTATGTCGTGCCCGAGGACAAGAGCGTGATTGCAACGACAACGGATTACGGCATTGAGTTCGTGTCGAGCATCTGGAAGGACAACATCTTCGCAACCCAGTTCCACCCGGAAAAGAGCCAGGCGCTGGGGCTGTCGATCCTGAAACGGTTTGGGGGGATAAAAGGATAGATTCCGCTTGCCGGCGTGCTGGCCTGCAAGCTTGTCAGCTTGAGGTTCCTATGTTAATCATTCCTGCAATCGATTTAAAAGAAGGGAAGTGCGTCCGCCTCGAACAGGGACTCATGGACAAGGCCACGGTTTACTCCGACGACCCAGCGACTATGGCAAAGCATTGGGAGTCCCAGGGCGCCGAGCTTCTGCACGTGGTCGATCTGAACGGGGCCTTTGCCGGCGTTCCGAAAAACCTCGATGCCATCAAGGCGATTCGTGCCGCCATAAAGATACCGATCGAGGTCGGAGGAGGCATCAGGGACATGGCCACGATCAACAGCCTTGTGTCCATCGGAGTCGACCGGATCATTCTCGGGACCGCGGCGATCGAAAATCCCGCCTTTGTTCGTGATGCGTGCGAAAAGTTTCCGGGCAGGATCATCGTAGGTATCGACGCAAAGGACGGCATGGTTGCGATCAAGGGATGGGCTGAGGTGACCACGGTGAAGGCCGTCGACCTTGCAAAGCAGATGCAGGATTACGGCGTCATTGCCATCATTTACACGGACATCAGGCGAGACGGCATGCTCACGGGCCCGAACATCGAAGCCACCAAGGCGCTCGCCGATGCGCTGCACATTCCCGTCATCGCCTCGGGGGGCGTCCACACCATGAAGGACATTGAAGACCTTCTTACCGTGCGGTACTCAGGCGTGAGCGGGGTGATCACCGGAAAGGCGATTTACAGCGGTACGCTGAACCTGCGGGAGGCGATCATCTTTGTCAAGATGAACGACAACAGGTGTGTGAGGTAAAATATTAAATCCCGAATATCAAATCGTAAATTACAAATAAGCTCCAATAATCAAATTCAAAATTCCAAACGTTTCGGTCATTGATTTTTTGAAATTGGAATTTATTTGGGATTTGGGATTTGTAATTTGGAATTTTTTGCGACAAAGGAGCAAAATTGCTGACCAAACGCATCATACCCTGCCTTGATGTGAAAGGCGGACGCGTCGTCAAAGGCGTCAGCTTCGTGAACCTGGTGGATGCCGGCGACCCTGTGGAAAACGCAAAATTCTACGATGAACAGGGCGCGGACGAACTCACCTTCCTCGATATCACCGCGTCGCACGAAGAACGAGGAATTATTCTGGACGTGGTTCGTCGCACTGCAGAGCAGGTGTTCATGCCCTTGACCGTCGGCGGAGGGATCAGGGACCTTAACGACATCAGGAACCTTCTGCTCGCCGGCGCAGACAAGGTCTCGATCAACACCACGGCGGTCCACGACCCGGGGTTCATCAAGGCCGCATCCTTGCGCTTCGGAAGCCAGTGTATTGTCGTCGCCATAGACGCCAAGCGCGTCGTCGCCCATGACCCGGACTTCAAGCCGCCTCTCACATGGGCCGATGATTCGCAGTATAAGTCTCTTTTTCTGTCACACTCCTTACTCCTCACGCCTGACGCCTCACGACCTCACTGGGAAGTCTACACCCACGGCGGCAGGAAGCCGATGGGCATCGATGCCGTGGCCTGGGCAAGAAAAATGGAAGAGTACGGCGCAGGAGAAATATTGCTTACGAGCATGAACCAGGACGGCCAAAAGACCGGGTATGACCTCGAACTGACGCGCGCAGTTGCCGAAGCAGTCACCATCCCGGTCATCGCCTCGGGCGGTGTGGGAAACCTTGAGCATATCTACGAGGGTTTCACCAAGGGCAAGGCTGATGCCGCGCTCGCGGCATCGATCTTTCATTTCAGGGAATACACCATCAGGCAGGCGAAGGAGTACTTGAAGGAACGGGGAGTTCCTGTGAGGCTCTAATATCACAATCTGAAAAAAGCATAACGCACAGAAGCGGCC
>JBLMWN010000023.1:0-4012 GCA_050257255.1 Betaproteobacteria bacterium
ATTTTGCAGACGCCCATGGACAGGGACGGCAGGCCCCTTGACACGGACGCGACGGAAGGACGTTTTCTTGTGCAAACGGACCAGTTTCTCGATTCGGCTGTCTATAACCAGGGAAGGCTGATCACCGTCATCGGCGAGGTCGTGGGTAAACAGGCGATGCCCATCGATGAGGTCACGTATCAGTACCCGATTCTGAACGCAAAAGGCCTGCACTTGTGGCGGCCGTCGTATGGTCCGCGATTTTTCTTCGGCATCGGCGTTTCGGGCCGGATGTGATTCCGTGTTGAGGCAAGTGCGAAGCGATGACGGGATGATACGTCGTTGTGGTTATGTCTCCCCTCCCCCGCTTCTCCCGGTATCCGCGGCAGGAGGCGAAAGAGGTCTCTCATGAAAAAAGGTTCTCAAGTCCTCTTCTACATTCTCATAGTGCTGATGTTCATCAGCCTTTACCGGCTCTTTTCGGAACCGCAGACAGAGAGCGTCCCGTACAGTACCTTCAAGTCGCTTCTGGCCGAGAAAAAGGTCAAAGACATTGTCATTTCCCGCGAGTACATCCGCGGTGTGCGTGTCCCGGAGAAAGCGGGTGAAAAGGAAAAATCCTTTACCGTCGTTCGCGTTGACGACAACGACCTCGTGAAAAACCTGGACGCCAGCGGCATCCCGTATCGCGGCGAGATCTCCGATAATTGGCTCAGGGACTTCCTGCTCACCTGGATCCTTCCCCTTGCCGTCCTCATGCTCATCTGGAGCTTTGTTTTCCGCAGGATGAGGACCGGCGGTCCGGGTGAAACATTCATGAGCTTCGGCAAGTCGCGCGCCAAGATATACGGTGAGAGTGATGTGAAGGTAACCTTTAGCGACGTGGCCGGTGTGGACGAGGCCAAGGAAGAGCTCATGGAGATCATTGAGTTTCTTCGCCATCCCGACAAGTTTACCAAGCTCGGCGGCCGGATCCCCAAGGGCGTATTGCTCGTCGGCCCTCCGGGCACCGGGAAGACGCTTCTTTCCAAGGCAGTGGCAGGCGAGGCCAAGGTGCCCTTCTTTTCCATGTCCGGTTCGGAGTTTGTCGAGATGTTCGTGGGCGTGGGCGCCTCACGCGTACGCGATCTGTTCCAGCAGGCCGTGCAGAAAGCGCCGTGCATCATATTCATTGACGAGCTCGACGCCCTCGGACGCGCGCGCGGCGTGGGCATCGCTGGCGCGCACGAGGAGCGGGAACAGACGTTGAACCAGCTGCTGGCCGAGATGGACGGGTTCGACGCGAGAAAGGGCGTCATCATCATGGCTGCGACGAACCGGCCCGAGATCCTTGACCCGGCGCTGCTCCGCCCCGGCCGGTTCGACCGGCACGTGCTCGTCGACCGACCCAATATCAAGGACCGCGAGGACATCCTGAAGATCCACATCCGGGGCGTCAAGCTGTCGAAAGACGTGGACATCTCGGTTCTTGCCGCGCGTACGCCCGGGTTCGTCGGGGCCGATCTCGCGAATATCGTGAACGAGGCGGCCCTGTTAGCCGCGCGGAAGGGCAAGGCCGAGGTGGACATGACCGACTTCGAAGCAGCCATTGATCGGATCGTGGCCGGGCTGGAAAAGAAGCGGCGGGTCATGAACAAGAAGGAAAAGGAGATAGTCGCGTACCACGAGTGCGGCCATACGATCGTGGCGGAGCTCCTGCCGACGACCGATCCGGTGCACCGGGTATCCATCGTCCAGCGCGGCATTGCGGCGCTGGGCTACACGCTCCAGCTCCCCACGGAAGACCGGTACCTGATGACCAAGACCGAGCTCCAAGACAAGCTCTGCGTCATGCTCGGCGGCCGCGTTGCCGAAGAGATCATCTTCCGAGAGGTGTCTACCGGCGCCCAGAACGACCTCCAGCGCGCCGCCATCATCGCCCGAAGCATGGTGACCGAATACGGCATGACCGAAAAGTTCGGGCCCCTCACCTTCGAAAAGGAACGCAGGCCCATGTTCCTTGATATCGGCCTTCCGCCGGGCGCCAAGGAATACAGCGAGGAAACGGCCCGCGAGATCGATCAGGAAGTACGACGGTTCATCGACAGCGCATATCAGAAGGTCCAGGGAATGCTGACAGCCAATCAAGACAGGCTCAAGACGCTTGCAGCGGTGCTTCTGGAAAAAGAAACCATCGAAGGCGACGACATCCGGAAGCTTCTGGGACTGCCGGAGAAGAAGGAGCAAGGGTAGGTTTTCTCCGAATGTCATTCCCGCAGAAACGGGAATCTGATTGATTTTATAGCTGTAAAGAGCAGGGGAGACACTGGATTCCGGCCAAACTTCGGAATGACGAACGAAGCAAATGGTACTAACATTTCGACGGAAGAAGCCTCCCAACCACGCACAGTAACCGCATCATCTCATCTCTTCTTCAAAAACACGACAAACGCACCGCTTCCGCCTTTATCGCGCGGCGCCGGAGAAAATTCCGCGACCATTCCCCTTCCGCTCTCCCGCAGCCATGCCGCGACAGCGCCCCGCAGCACCGGCCCTTCCGACGAGTTATACCCTTTTCCCGTGATAACGAGCACGGCTTCGAATCCCCGGCTGTATGCACGTGCGATGAATTGCTCGAGCCTGGTAATCGCCTCGTCCCGCAGAAATCCGTGCAGGTCGAGCTCCTGGCTGATGCGGATCGTCCCTCGTCTCAACTGCCTCTTGCGGCCGCTTGATGACCGGTTCCGCGGTTCGTTCGCCTCTTCCCGCACCTGCCATTGGTCTCGTGAGGCATTTCCGATTTTCTGCAGGGCTTGAAGAAAAAGTAGGCTGTCCTCAGATGCCACGGAGTTCGGCTGTTCCGCAGCCTTGTGTTCGGTCGGTCCAGGGGCGGCTGTCGCATCCTTCTCTAGTTTTCGTGCTCCGGAAACCGCCTGAAGAAAGAGCGCGCTGTCGTCTTCTGACCTCTCTTCTTTCCTGCTGGGAAGCGCCCCTGATTTTTTCCGCGCAGGCGGCGTAAACCCCTTGAGGGATGTGAACGGATCATTTTTGAATTCAACCGGGAACTGTTCGGCGGATTTCTTTTTTTTCATAGGAAACGTTGATGATCGGCCGACGGGTCTGGTAAAGAATCTGTTATCCAAAAGAAAGATTCCAAACAGGTCGGAACGACTGCTGTTATAGCCTATTATAACTTCGACAGATTACCAACATGGATGTTATTTTGCCGATGGTATACACATAAGCCCTAAGAATCAGGATACCGTTCGCTGATGTTCCGGGCTCAGGATAACCCGTGCCGTCCCACCGTTCACGGTGGTTTCCATATCCTTGACTTCGGAGAGCTCGACGCCCAATTTCATAATCTTGTTGACCTTTTGCATTTCGTCAAGCATCATTTATATTAACAATAACGCGTCCATGCTGTCAATCAGCGAATCATGACAGGGTGTCCGATCATTTAGTATTTGACTCATGTGCTCTTTTTTGATATAGTAACACACTAAGTTTCAACGGGCTGCACACTAATTCGCTGTTTCAAGGGTGCCAGCGCCCGCACCAGATTGTATGCCGAGGTTGCGATGATGGTAATAACAGATACAAAACTGATGGCAATCAAGAAAAAGCTTCTCAAGCAGCGTCAGGAGCTTCTTTCTGAAGCCGAGCAAACACTGAACAACAAGATCAGCACGGAAAAAGAGAGCTTTCCCGATCCGACGGATCAGGCGGTCGCTGAACTGGACAACAACTTCCTGCTGAGGCTCCGAGGGCGGGAACAGAAGCTCCTTAAAAAGATCGATGAAGCCATCTCACGCATAGACGGCGGCACCTACGGCGTTTGCGAGTCCTGCGGCGGCCCGATCAACGTCAAGCGGCTTGAGGCGCGCCCCGTAACTACACTCTGCATCGAGTGCAAGACTGCGCAGGAAGAAGAGGAAAAGCGGCAGGCGGACTAAGGCCTTGCCTGTTCATATCGGAACGTATAAAAGGGCTGACTGATACCGGTCAGCCCCTTTTTTGTTTCTCTGGCGGGCGAAAGCCGTTGCCGCAAGCC
>JBLMWN010000024.1:0-6636 GCA_050257255.1 Betaproteobacteria bacterium
TCCCTTTGGCGGGATCGTGGATCATTTAATCGCCGGCCCGGGAGAAGGGCCACAGCACGACTTGCTTGGTGATCACGATGGCAAGCGGGAACATACAGCGCCAGATTACCGCGAGCTCTCATTGCAAAATTATCTGTCCCCGGGATTCATTCTTCCCTACAGCGCTTCGAGCGGCTGCTACTGGAACAAATGCTCTTTCTGCCCGGAAACGGCGGAGGGAAATCCCTATATACGGGTTCCCGTTGATCGGGCGATGGCGGATCTGAATGCTGTGATCAAAAAAACGAATCCCACCCTGGTTCACCTTCTCGACAACGCAATCAGCCCCGCGCTCTTACACACGGTTACAGAGAATCCTATCGACGCACCGTGGTACGGATTTGCGCGAATCAGTAAGGAACTGGCGGACCCTGATTTTTGCGCGGCCCTCAAACGTTCGGGATGCGTGATGCTGAAGCTCGGCCTGGAATCAGGAGAGCAGAGAGTGCTCGACAGAATGCACAAGGGGATAGACCTTGAGACGGCGTCATGTGTTTTGAAGAATCTAGAAGACGCGGGGATTGCAACGTATGTCTATCTTCTTTTCGGCACGCCGGCCGAGACCGTGACGGATGCACGAAGAACACTCGAGTTTGTCGTCAAGCACAAGGATGCGATTACGTTTCTGAATCTTGCGATCTTCAATATGCCGGTGGGTCACGCGGAAGAGGGGGAGTGTGAAACGGAACAATTCTATGAAGGAGATCTGTCGCTCTATACCGGGTTCAAGCATCCCCGTGGGTGGGACCGGAAACAAGTACGTCAGTTCCTGGACACCGAATTCCGGAAGCACCGTGCCGTTTCAGCGATCCTCAAAAACGATCCGCCGGTGTTCACCTCCAATCACGCAGCATTTTTTGCCAACCTGTGAAAGAATGCCTCGGCTTGAGATAAAAGATGTTGATAGATATCTCGATCTCGCCTTGTTCATTTTGCAACCGATATAATCTGACGCACTTCAAATCTGCTATCATATAACAAAGAGCATATTGTTAAGGGGGGCTATGAAGCGCTCTGTTCAGCGGATCATACTGTGGAAGCTGGTCGCGTGCGTCGTCATTCTCGGGATCACATTGTTCAGCGGTTGCAAAGGCGAGCCGCCCCGGTTGACGATTGAGAACGCGCGTGCAGAGTTCTCTCCGGCTATGCGCGATGAGGCATCAGTGTATCTCACGATCAAAAATGACGGCGGGAAAGACACTCTTATGAGTGTCAGGACGAGCATACCGGGAACCTCGGCCGACATCCATGAGACGCGAGGTGAACTGATGGTCATATCAAATGCCCTGCGAATACCTGCAAAGAACAGTCTTGAACTGGGCCCCATGGGGTCTCATATCATGCTCACTCATCTGCCCGGAGAGGTGAAGGAAGGCAACAACTTCACGCTTACGCTTGTGTTCAAGAAGTCCGGCGAGATCCAGGTGCCGGTGGTGTTCATGAAGATGAGCCGCAGTCCCTGATGCGTGAGCATCGTCATCGGGCAAGAGGACTAAAACAGTCCATTTCCTGAAATCGGAGAAGCAGTACGTGTGAAATCACAACGGTCATGCCGTAATGCTTTAGACCGAGAAGGTGCCTCTTCAGGGAGGCATCCTAACAATTGCATCTGTGATACCAAAGCCGTTCCCGCACTCTTCTCATTCCAAACTCCGCGTGGGAAATTGTCCGTCATCAATTACCCGTTCAATCTACCAGTCTTTTTTTCTTGTTGTAAAAAAATGTATACTGTAATAAATTAAATAATGGCCAAAGTACTCAATTCCGACATTCATAAAAAGATAAGGGTCCTGGCGCTGACGGCCCTCATGGTTCTTATCTGGCTCATTCTCGGCATGGTTTACGCAGACAGGTTCATCCCGCCTTTTGGCCGTCTTGAGCTGTGGCTGATGCCGTGGAAGAGTGAAATCCCTGCGGAGGCCGGACTCGACAAGCGTCTTTCCATCATGCAGGAACAGCTCGATGCATCCAACAGGATATCCTATTACGCCTTCGTGACCATGATTGTATCCTTTGCTGCCTTCACCATGTACCTGTCCATCGTATATCAGCAAAAGCAGCGTAGGGCGCGTGAGAATATGTTTCTCGTTGTAAAAAACCAGGAAATAGCGCGGCGCAACGAATTTATCCGCTATATCTCGGCCACCATCGGGCACGAGTTCAAAAACAATCTCGGAAGGATCAAGCGAAGGATCGATTTGCTTCCTGGCCTCCCCCAGGATTTCAAAGAGCGGATCGACGGCAATCTGGACAAGCTGTTTGCCGATATCGATATTTTTAAGAAAATCTCGGATGAGCGCGAGGCGGGCCTGGTAGAATTCCAAAAGACCGACCTCAAAACCCTGCTGGCCGACCTTGTGGTTCAATACAATGACCTGGCCGACCTGTCGATTCGCGAGAGCGTGACCGTGCCCACGATCTATGCCGCCCCGCCGCTGCTCAAGACAGTGTTCGAGAACGTAATCGACAACGCCGTCAAGTATAAGAAGCCGGACCAGCTTCGTGCGCGCGTTCTGGTGACCTGCGCCATGGATCAGGACGGCAGCAGACGGTACGTGACGGTTTCGGTCCGCGACGAGGGAGTAGGGATGGATGAGCAACAGGCGGACCAGTGTTTTTACAAAGGGAAGGGCACAGGCCAGAGCTGGGGACAGGGGCTCTATTTTGCCAAATACGTCATCGGCCTGCATGCAGGAAGGATCAGGATCGGCAAGGAATACACTGCGCCTGGGACCGGCACGGAGATCATCATTAATCTTCCCTTTGTCGAGGAGGCACTGAATGTTTAAGGTGCTGATCGCCGACGATGACTTCGAGGACCGGGAACTCCTGAAACTCGAGATTCAGCGGGCGCTCCGCGGGGACGAACCCGATCTGCGCTTTCACGAGGCGAGCAGCGTTCGGGAAGCGGTCAAGCTTCTGACAACGCAGATGTTCGACCTCATGACGCTCGATATCGAGTTCGACCGGATGACCGAAGGCATTGACGTTTTGCCGGAGCTCTTTGAAACCCATCCGACGCTGAACATCATCGTCATCAGCGGCAAGCTCGACAAAAGCGAGGTCGCGGAACGCCTTTTCCGCTTCACCAAGGACAATGTGCTAAAAGGCAAGCGCTGGGCCAGGCATTTCGACGTGCTCGACAAGAAGGACGACAAAACAGAGGCCATCCGACGCGCCCATGCGTTTGCCGTGAAGCAGCGGGAGGGAGCTGACAGTATCCGGGAGCTGTTCCTCCTTGCCGAATCCTATCTTGAGAAGAACATGATCGACAAATGCTTGGAAGTCTATCAAAAAATTCAGCACCTCGCCCCTGGGGAAATCGAGTCGACGGAGAACATCCGTATCATCAAGGGCGACGTGTCTGCCGAGCAGGCGTTGGAATATTACCGGGCAGGAGAAAAGGTCGTTGCCTCCCTCCTGCTGGGCTATTATCTTGAAAACCGTCTAAGGGCTTTCACCGACGCGGCGCTCGGCCGGACGTTCCCGATACTTTCCGAAGGCCTGAAGGAGATGGAGCAGGGCCGCCGCATCAGTCACTTCAGGAAAGAGTTGTTCAGCGAATTGCTGGGGTTGCGAAACAAGGCCATTCATCAGCCGACGAACGTTTCCGAAGCGGACTTCAAGACGGCGGTAAAAAAACTGACTCTTCTGGAGGAAACCGGACGATGAACGGCAAGTCCCTGTGGAAATACGTACCGCCGGCCGGCCCGATCCTCAGCCTCTTGCTGGTCGGCCTCGTGCTCTTGAGCGCCCTCCTCTATTATCGAGCAGTCAAGATCCAGCGGTTTCTGGAACCCGCCCTCGCCCTTTCCCAGCCTCGAAACGAGTTCGCGAAGAAGATCAACATGATATTCGAGAAAGAGTTCGGGAAGAAATCGATCGCGGGTCTTAAGGTCAAGTCGAGCTCCATACTTATAGAAAAATCCCTGCTGTTTTCCGCGGACGGCACAGTGAAGGACTCGGCGCCGGCCGAATTTCAAAAGCTCGCCCGCATTTTCTTGTCGCTCATGAAAGATGAGCAGACGAGGTCCGAGATCAGCCTCGTCCTGATCATCGGCCGTTTCCCTTCCTACGGCGCGAAGGGGTCGAATACTATGGAGAGGACGCAGGTTCAGCGGATGGTCGGGTTCATTCAGGATGTTCTGTTACATGTAGAGCCCGAGCTTGGAATACGATACTCGACCTATTTTGCGGGCGTTGTCCAACCGACAGACCCGCAAGAGGGGAACAGAGACGTGGTGGAGCTGCGCATCATTCCTTCGGAGTTTCTCCATATCGAGGTGCTGCAGAAGTTGGAAAAGTACGCATATTAAGAAGTCACTGCTTTACAGCCTTTTTCATAGGTGACCTTAAGTAACAGATTTTGTGGATATCTTCTGGAGGGAAGGGGATGTTCGTCCTTCCCTCCAGCGTGATGTTTTTATCGCTCAGGTTCTTCCGTCCTCTGTTTTTTCTGATCTTTCTGAGAACCATCATCAGGCTCGGCAGACTTTTTCTCTTTCTTCTGTGCAGGTCCGCCTTCAGGACCGGCAGGTCTTTTCTCGGATGGTTTAACCTGAGGCCTCTCTCCCCGTGGTGCAGGTCCGCCTTCAGGGCCTGCAGGCCTCTTCTCGGACGGTCTAACCTGAGGCCTCTCTTCCCTCGGTGCGGGTCCGCCTTCAGGGCCTGCAGGTCTCTTCTCGGATGGTCTAACCTGAGGCCTCTCTTCCCGTGGTGCAGGTCCGCCTTCAGGGCCTGCAGGTCTCTTCTCGGACGGTCTAACCTGAGGCCTCTCTTCACTCGGTGGAGGACCGCCAGGCGCTCCGCGTCTCCCTCTTTCCGCAGGCTGAACCATGGGTTTTCCTTTACCGGGTGTTCTCGGCGTGGCAACAGGATTCACGGGCAGTTGCTTAGGACGTGCGCCAGGGTTCAGGACAGACCTGCCCGGGTCTTTCATAAACGGCCGCGACTGTTTTAATTCTTTAATCTGCAGGTTCCTGACAGGCTGCGGGGGAAGCTTGGCCGGCGGAACCGGCCTGGACGATGCAAAATAACTCGCCTTCGTAGGTTTTATAGCAGGTGTGCCGACACTGATATTATTTTTTGTAAAGATCTGCTGCTGGATGATGCGCTGGTTCACACTAACAATCTTGGGTGAAGCCGTAGCAAAGGTATTACGGTTAACAACGGTCACCCCGTTATTAATGTACACGTTCTTATACACATTGGTAATATTGACCTGGTTGACATTGATGGTGGTGATGTTTACGCTATGAGGACCGTAATAGCCGCGGCCGTAATAGATTTCCCCGGGCGCCAGCGGAACCCATCCCACATAATCTCCCGTTGTGACCCAGCCGACATACCCTGGCCCCCAGTAGACCGCACCTGCAACAGGCGGCACCCAGAACCAGCCTATGCTTGCAACAAAGGCCCATCTGCCATAATGGTATGGAGCCCATCCCCACGGGTCATAAGAGACCCAGACATAATCACCGCCGATCCATGCCCATCTGCCGAACCTGTACGGCGCCCAGCCCGCACCGATAATGACCGTCGGGGTCCAGCAATAACCGTAATCCGGGACCTCGACCCACCTGCCGCCGGCGTCAAAATCATAGGAATACGCCCTGAGTTCGGGGGGAAGATAACGCGAACTTGCGTCCCTTCTTGCAAGCATCCTGTCGTTCCTGCTCTTGTTCCACGTTTCCCACTCATCGGGCGGGCCTATCGGAGCAACTTCTCCGTTTGTGTTCTGGCCGACCGTCAACATCTCGCCCGCGTTTATCCTTGTCCTTCCGACCCGGTTTTCCGTCTCAACGTATCCCTTATATACAGCCACGTCGGTATATTGATACTCGTCGGACATATCGATTCTGAAAATCGCCCGGTCGAAAGCGCGGGTTGACGCATCGGGCGTATCGATCTGTATGACGCCTCCCCTCGGGGCGTCATAAAAAAGGTATGCGTGCCCCTGCGAGAGATAAAATTGGGAAGAGTCCCTATCCAGTGAAAGTATCTGGAGCGCCGAGTTCTGGTCGAGCCTTATATACGATCCTGTGTTCAACTGGAGTTCGACCCTCCCTTCCTGAGGAACCCAAATCTGATCTCCCTCCAGCAGCGGTACGTTTATCGAGGCGGGACCCCAGTCTCCAGCATCGGGTGTCTTTATCTGGACGTCTCCGTCGATCAAACTTATGCGCATGTAACCGAAATTCGCAGGGAAGGCATAAGCCGGAGCTATAAGCAGAATGGTCGCAATTATCATTGCCTTTAATACCTTCATATGTCCTCCTTAAAATTGCAGGATAGGCGGAAGCTTGCTACTGAACCAATACTCGCGCATAGCCGCGCTCCCGCGCGATATAGTCCAGATGCAGCGTTGCCAGATCTTCAACGGGAAGCATCTCGGGTGGTGTCGGAGAAAATGAAGAGATTACCTTGAGGCAGCCGTGGCACTTGTCGCAGGCCTCAACCCGCATTTTTTCGGGATAAACAGTCAGCATAGTCATCGGTAAGTGAGCTAAAATTGCACAACTTATATTTATACACCTATCAAATGATTCAACAGTTATATGTAGTTTATCAGAATTAGAAGGAGGTTGTAAATTGAAT
>JBLMWN010000025.1:0-3796 GCA_050257255.1 Betaproteobacteria bacterium
GCCTGCTGCCCGAAATCGCGAAAGGCGTGGGGATTTCGTTTCCTGATCTTGTCGAGGAGATACTGAGGCTGGCGCTGGTTTAGATTGCCGATTTGGGATTGCGAATTGGCGGAAATCGCTGCTGTTCAACCCGAAATCGACAATCCGAAATCTGAAATCGAATGAGAGACTATAAAAACGTAAGAGTCCCGAAATCATACCGCAGCAGCGCAAAACGAACGTCCGTAAAGCGCCTTCATGTCGGCCGACCGTCCTCACCGTCTCAAAAGAGCAGGACAGGGCTCACGGGCATGCTGCTGAAAGTAGTCGCCGTCATCATGATAACGGCAGGGGGCGTTCTGGCATGGCAGGGCTACCGGGCACTCATGCATGCTGATATGTTCGTCGTATCCGGCGTCGATGCGCAGGGCGTAAAACAGCTGCGTGAAGAAGATCTGAAAGAAATCGCAGCGGTCTTTACCGGCCGGAATATTTTCCGTGTGGATATCGGTACCGCCGTGCGGCGGGCTTATGCAAACCCCTGGGTGAAAGAGGCCCGGATCTACCGGAAGCTGCCGAACCGCATTACCATGGTTGTCGTAGAGCGGATTCCCTTCGCTGTTCTGGATACGGGCACGGCGCGGTATCTGATGGATGAAGAGGGCATGGTCATCGAACGGCTTGCCAAGGAACGCGCTGCGGCATGGCCGCTCCCGGTTATTGCAATCAGGGGCTATCATGCCCGTCCCGGCGAGCAAGTGAATACCGAAGGCCTTGCGGAGGCAATGATGCTCATTGCCGAGATAGCCGCGCGGGGCGGATGGCAGCCGGCCGATGTTACGGTCAAGGCCGATTCTCCCGATTCGCTCAGCGTGGTATATGCAGATTATGAGTTCAAGATCGGGAGCGGGCGCTACGGCGAAAAACTCCGCAGGCTTGCAGAGGTCATGGCGGACGTGAAGCAGCGGGGATTGGAGATTGCTTATGTCGACCTCCGTCCTGAGAGGCAAGCTGCAGCGATGGTGAAGAATTACAAGGTACAGGCTCCGGTGGCCAGGGGCAAAGAGAGGAAGTAAGGCATCAGGAGTAGGGAGTCAAAAGAGAACGGGAAGATCGGCGTCATCATGGTTCGTGACGAATTCGAACGTTCCACTCAGAACTCTGAACTGTTTTAGATCGGGGGTGTATCGTGGCCAAAAAGCCGGAACAGGTGCTTGTCGGTCTGGACTTGGGGACGACCAAGGTCTGCGCAATCGTGGGAGAAGTGAAGGACGGCGGACAAGTTGACATCATCGGCATCGGCATCA
The DNA here is from genome assembly GCA_050257255.1 of Betaproteobacteria bacterium. Lineage (GTDB taxonomy): Bacteria > Nitrospirota > UBA9217 > UBA9217 > UBA9217 > JAJYKN01. The sequence goes on from JBLMWN010000025.1 coordinate 1,287, forward strand.
GTCCTTCCCACGGCCTCAAAAAGGGCGTTGTGGTCAACATCGACAGCACGGTGGAGTCCATCAAAAAGGCGGTCCAGGAAGCGGAGCTCATGGCCGGGGTGGAGATCAACTCCGTTTTCGTCGGCATCTCCGGCGGCCACATCAAGGGCATCAACTCGCGCGGCGTGGCTGCGATCAAGAACCGGGAAGTGGGGCACGCCGATGTAGCGCGGGCGATCGACGGGGCGCGGGCGGTGAACATCCCCATGGACCAGCAGATCCTCCATGTTCTTCCCCAAGAATTCATCATCGACGATCAGGACGGCATCAAGGAACCGCTCGGCATGTCGGGCACGCGGCTCGATGTCAAGGTCCACATCATCACCGGGGCCGTGACGGCGATACAGAATATCGTAAAGAGCTGTTCGCGCGCCGGGCTGCATGTGAACGACCTTGTGCTCCAGCCGCTTGCATCAAGCAGAGCCGTGCTCACCTCCGAAGAGCAGGAACTCGGCGTCGTGGTGGTCGATATCGGCGGCGGGACAACGGACCTTGCCTTCTTCCTGGAGGGCAGCCTGTGGCACACCGAGGTGCTCCCCATCGGCGGAAACCATCTGACGAACGATATCGCCATCGGGCTGCGCACGCCGGCCTCGGAGGCGGAGAAGATCAAGATCAAGTACGGCTGCGCCCTCTCGTCGCTTGTGAAGCACGAAGAGACCCTGGATGTCCCGAGCGTTGGCGGCAGGCCGCCGCGGCTCCTGTCGCGCCAGATCCTGTGCGAGATCATCGAGCCTCGCGTCGAGGAGCTGTTCGGCATGATCCAGCAGCGGCTCAAGAAGACCGGGTTCGAGGATATGTTCGCGTCCGGCGTCGTGCTTACCGGCGGCACGGCCCTCATGGAGGGGGTGCAGGACGCTGCCGAGCGGTATCTCAGCCTGCCGATCCGGCGAGGGACGCCGAGGAACATCGGCGGTCTGATGGACGTGGTGAACAGCCCCATCTACGCCACGGGCGTGGGACTCGTGATCTACGGCGCAGAAAACCAGCAAGAATCGCCGCACAAGTTCCGAAGCAGCGGGACGGTGAGCCGGTTCTGGAAGTGGCTGGGAGAATACATATAGGAATTGCGGATTGGCGATTGCGGAATAACGAACAAAATTCGAAATTCCCCTGGAGGACATATGGACGACAATCTTGAAATGGGGTTCCAGGATATCATGGAGTTTGTTGCCGGCTCGCATCAAGCTGAAGAGAAAACAGAACCGGACGAGGAGAGGAGGGCCCACGGGATGTTCCAGTTCGAGGAAGAGAGACTGCCCGCCGTCATCAAGGTGATCGGCGTGGGCGGAGGCGGGAGCAACGCCGTCAGCACCATGTTCCAGTCGGACATCAAGGGAGTGCAGTTCGTTATTGCGAACACCGATATGCAGGCCTTGGAGCTCGCGCGGGCGCCGATCAAGATTCAGATCGGGTCCAAGCTCACCTGCGGACGCGGGGCCGGAGCAAACCCGGAGATCGGCCGCAACGCGGCGCTTGAGGACGCCGAGAAGATCAAGGCCGCCATCGACGGCGCCGATATGGTCTTCATCACCGCCGGCATGGGCGGCGGTACCGGCACCGGCGCCGCGCCGATCATCGCGAATTTGGCACGGGAAGTGGGAGCCCTCGCCGTGGGCGTTGTTACCAAACCGTTCAGCTTTGAGGGCATGACGAGGATGCATAAGGCGGAGGAAGGCATCAACGAGTTGAAGAAGAATGTCGACGCCCTCATTGTGATCCCCAATGAGCGGCTCCTCAACCTCGCGGAAAAGAAGACGACGCTCCTTGAATCCTTCAAGCTCGCGGACAGCGTTTTGGGACAGGCCGTGAAGGGCATCTCCGACGTCGTGATGGTGCCGGGATACGTGAACGTCGATTTTGCCGACGTCAAGACCGTCATGGCGAGCCGCGGCCGGGCGGTCATGGGCACCGGGATCGGAAAAGGCGAAGGCCGGGCCATCGAGGCCGCGCAAAAGGCGATCGCGAGCCCGTTGCTCGAAGACGGCTCCATCAAGGGCGCCCGCGGCGTGCTCATTAACGTTACCGGCGGGAACGACCTGGGAATCTATGAGCTGAATGAGGCGACGGCAATCATTAAGGAAGAAGTCGATCCGGGTGCGAACATCATTTTCGGCGCGGTGATCAACCCCGTGATGAGCGAAGAGGTGGTGGTCACAGTGATCGCAACGGGATTCGATGAACAGGGCATCCGGGAGCGCGTGAAGCGTCCCACGAGCCTCAGGGAGTTCATGAAAGTCGTGGAAAAACCGAAGCGCAAGCAGGAGGCATTCGATTTCAAGAACGAAGCCTTAGGCATCGACAGCGAGGACCTCGACCGCCCCACGTTCCTCAGACGGCAGGCGGACTGAGACGAAAAAAAACTGCAAAACGAAGCGGCGCGCACGAGACAATGTCAGCGCGTCCCTCCATCCTGCAGCTTAGACGTGAATCGGGGGATGGTCACGTCAATGATATGAAGAGGCGTTCGT
>JBLMWN010000026.1:0-9972 GCA_050257255.1 Betaproteobacteria bacterium
TCCTGGTGCGACGATACCTGGATGGTATAACGCAGTTTCGAGGACGTCGCCTGTTGTGCCGATGCGGTTCTTTTCTCCGTCGCCGAGGATGGTTTGACGGCAGCCTGCTTACTCGGTTCCGGCTGAGAATCTTTTTTCTCGGCCTTGCCGTCCCCGTCCTTCCCTTTGGCAGTCTGTTGTAGAGTTTCTTTTGGGGCATCGGCGGACTGCTTTTCCTCAGCCTTGCCTTTCGTGTCTCTTGTCTTGGACCTGAGATCGATGGAAACCGTCCTGTCATCCTTTGCAGTCAATGTCTTGAAAAACGTGTACTCCTCCGGTTTGGGCGGGTTCTGAGAGACGACCTCGGGGAGCGGAGGCAGAATTCCACCCGTTTGCCCTGATTTGTTCTCGTGTCTCCCCACATAGTAGCCCAGGAAGAAGAAACCAAGCATGAGGGTCACACCGGCCGGTATGATGAACAGTTTGGAGATGATACCGCCGCGCTCGTTATTTTTCATGGTCCTCCCCATCGCAAGAGCACAGAGCATGGTGCATAGGGCTTCGTTTGTGTGCTCTGCGCTTTGCACTATGCAATAAACATCGCGTCCCCGTAGCTGTAAAACCGGTACTGTTCCGCTACGGCCGTGCGGTACGCCGATAGAATCTGTTCTCTACCCGCGAAAGCGGACACCAGCATGAGGAGCGTCGACTTCGGCAAATGAAAATTGGTGATGATCCCATCCGTGACTTTGAATTCGAATCCCGGATGGATGAACAGTTCGGACCTTCCCTCACCGGGGATGACAGACCCGTCGTTGCGTGACGCGGTCTCGATGGTGCGTACGCTGGTGGTCCCGACGGCGATCACCCGCCGTCCTTCTGACTTGGCGTGATTGATGCTGACGGCTGCTTTCTCCGAAACCGAATACCGCTCAGGCAGCATTTTATGTTCGGTGATAATCCCGGCCCGCACGGGCTGGAACGTGCCCGGTCCGACATGAAGTGTTACGGTAGCGCTTTCAACGCCCTTATTTAACAATTTTCCGAGCAATTCTTCGGTGAAGTGCAGGCCGGCTGTAGGAGCAGCCACGGCGCCTTCATTTGAGGCGTATACGGTTTGGTAGCGTTCACGGTCCCTGTCCGTCGGATCGCGTCTGATATACGGGGGAAGCGGAATCTTGCCGAACTCGTTCAAAATATCACGAATGTCGTTCGTACCGTGGAACCGGATCGTTCTGGTTCCGTCAGCATGTTCCTGAACGACTTCCGCCTCAGCTCCGGACGCAAGGCTCATACTCTTTCCCATTCCGACGCGGCCTCTCACGAGCGCATCCCAGAGGTTCCGTTCCCGCTCGGAGAGGAGGAATATCTCAGTCCTGCCGCCGCCCGGCTTCGTTGCCGGCAGCCTGCACGGGAAAACTTTTGTGTCGTTCAGGACCAGCAAGTCGCCGGCAAGAAGATACGTATCGATATCCGAAAAAATGCGGTGCTCGACACTGCCCGATTTGCGGTTCAGCATCATGAGACGCGAACGGTCGCGCTCCCGGCACGGCTCCTGGGCGATGAGTGCTTCCGGGAGTTCGTAATCGAAGTCAGACAGTCTGAGCTGCTCGGCAACATGCGAGGTCATGGCGGGATAATACCATATGATGGGATAAATTCCAAATAGCAATCATCAAATACCAAATAAGCTTCAACTATCAACCTAAAAACGGCATTTGACACTGATCAAATCGGATAAAAGGCGGATAAGGGCGGATTTTTTCTTGATAAATAGCTCACCCAGAAGGTGAAGGCTCTGCAATCGATTTCATCCTGTTTTATCATATGTTAATCCGCTTCTTCCGTGTCCAAATGCTTTTTCCAGGATCAATGAGAACAAAATGTGCCTGAAATTTCGGGAATCGGCGCTTATGTGTTATTTGGCTTTTGAGATTTTTTTGTCACTGCTCCAGAGACCGCTTCCATCCTCGTTCGAACTCTTCGTAGGACAGTGAAAGACCACTATTGATTGCCTTGCTCGTGCTCGCGCCTGCAGCAAGTTCGTCCAGGACGGTCTTGACGCGATACGGGCCGAAAGCGTCGATCATATACCGGACTGAGGAAAGGCTGAACAGATAAGCGTACATGGCCTGGTCGGTGCTCAGACCCGTAAAGGGCCCCTCCAGTGCGGCGAGCGACGGAAGCCTGCCTGCCTGGGCAAGCTGGCTCAACAGGGTCCGTTGTCGCGCATCGTTCTCCCTCGCTTCGAAATACTGCGCCAGTCCTTCATTCAGCCAGGTCGGGCAGCGCGGTGTAATAGCTCTCACGACAGCATGCGTATATTCATGATAGAGGAGTTTTCTGAGCCCTGTCGTTTCCTGTTCGATGCCGCCGATAGGGATACGAATCTTCCCGTCGAAGATCCCGCCGCTCCAGCCCGGCGCATCGGTTACTTCCTGGTATTGCTGATCGGAATAAAGTATCACCTGTATTTCATGATCCGGATAGTACGAAAGGGCCCGGCCTACTTCCCCGTAGGCATCTTCGAGGATCCGCAATACAATCCGGCCCGCCTCGATCTTTTCCCTTCCTTCATACTTAATGAGAAAGTGGCTCGTCGCATCGCGATTGAAGTCCTTTTCCGTCCTGCGCTCCTTCTTGATGCGCTCAAGCCTCGCGCGAAGATCCTCAGCCGACGGGTTAAGCGCCGCCGCCTTTTCCCAGTATGAAGCAGCGGTCTCAAAATCATCTTTGCGGTAATAAAGCTCACCGAGAAATTGATAGACGAGCGCCTCATTGGGATTGATCTCCGCGGCTCTCGCCAGTTCCCGTTCCGCATGCGTATCGTCTCGCAGATGAAAATATACAATGCCGAGGCCGAGATGCGCGGCAAAATCAGTGCTGTTATAGCGAATCGCCTCTTGGAAGGAGTCCCGGGCCGCCTGATAGTTGCCGATCTTCATCTGCTCCATCCCGATCCGGACATATCGAGAATAGGCGTTCTGCTCGGCGGTCTGCGCGAAGGCGTTGGATACCATTACCAGAAGGCTGAGACCCGCGGCCGCGAAAAGCGCGTTTCTGTATCTTTTATCAACCATGTGAATCCCCCATCGACAAATTTCGTATTGTCAAAATATTTTGCCACAGAGATCACAGAGGACTCAGAGAACGTCTTGCAAAATAAATCCTTCGAAGATTTCTCCGTCCCCCTCCCCCTCTTCTCACTCCAAAACCTTCGCTTTATTGCCACAAAAAGCACATAATTCACAAAAGGGGAGTGGTCTTTTTTGCGCTTCTTGTGCCTTATGTGGCCATTAGTAATTCTCACCTCGGCCTCTGATCTTTGGCTTTCCTCCGAGTCCTCTGTGGTTTCATACTTGCCTCCCCGGTTTTCATAAAACTTTTAACACAATTGCAATTTTCAAATCACAAATGACAAATTCCAAGGACCACTGTCCAAAACGTCTGTAATTTTGTACTTGATGTTTGGAATTTATTTGTATCCGGCGTTTGAGATTTGGTGCATGCTTCTTTAGTCCTTCATCACCTTCACGAACACCCGTCGGTCGCGAGGACCGTCGAATTCGCAGAAGAACAGGGCCTGCCAGGTACCGAGCGCGAGCCGGCCTTCCTCCACCGGCACGGGCCGGGAAACGCCCATGATGCTCGACTTAATGTGCGCGGCCGAATTTCCCTCGGTATGGCCGTAATTGTCGTCGAAGGGAATAATTTTGTTCAATTCCTTCAATATATCGCGACCGACGTTCGGGTCCGAATTTTCGTTGATCGTGACCGCGGCGGTCGTATGCGGGACGTAGATAAAACAGACGCCGGAACGGACGCCGCTCTCGGCCACGAGCCGCTGCACTCCCTGCGTAATGTCAACAAGCTCTGTTCTGGAATTGGTCTTAACTCTGAGTTGCCTGATCATCGATACCCCTTTCATACGATGGACGATGGATGACCGCTTACTTCGTTCGCTGGGACGATGGACGACTGTTCGCTGCGCTTGCTAGGACGGAGGACGCATCCGTCCCTCATCTCTCGTCACTCGTCACCTGCAGAATGCATCAGCTTTCTTCGCCATAGTGCTTAGCATAGCAAAGATATGTTCGTACTTTTCGTCCAGCTTTTCGAACACTTCATCATCAATATGGCCGCACTCTAACGCAAATTCCAACCATGTTTGAGTTTCTGCGGCTTCCTGCGCGGAATCAGAAAGCTTATTTATGAACACTGCTTTATATCGTCTTTTTCTCCATCCCTCGGAGAGATTAGCACAAACCCCTCGGGAAGACCTTCGAATCTGATCTGTTAAAGAAAATTTCTCTTCAGATGGAAACCCCTTCGAGATGTTGTATATTTCCATAGCAGCCTCAAAAGCTGTTCTGTAAACATCCAGATCCCTTACGCTATTTATCCTATTCGCGGTCGTCATCTCGTCCTTCGTCCCTCATCCGTCGTGCTTCGTGTGCCTAACGCTCTTCAATCCCCACGTCTTCGCGGCCCCGGCCGCGTTTTTCTTCGACAATTGGATAGATGATATGAGTTATCAGTGAATTGATGCGGGCCAAGTTGCCGATAAGGTCCAGGTGGATGTGGCTCGTCTCGATAGACTCCCGGAAGCCCTTCCGGAGCCGGTCGAGATGGGCCTGCACCAGTTCCCGTTCCATGCTCTCGAGGTCTTCTTTGTTCCGGAGAACGCGGTCGGCAAGGTCCCGGTCATTGCCTGCAAAGGCCGAAATGGCCGTATCGAAGTTGTCGAGGATCCTCTGGTGAAACGAGGTGATTTCCTCCATTCCTTCCTTGGAGAACGTGATTCCCTTGCTGATCCTCTTCATGGCAAGCGGCATGAGGTTCCGGTCGATGATGTCCCCGATGCTCTCGAGGTCGCGGGCGATCTCCAGCACGGCCATAGCGCGCCTGGACTGGGACTCGGTCAGACGGGAGGACGACAGCCTGGCGATATAGAGCCGGATATGACGGTCGAGCAGATCGATCAGGTTGTCTTTGTTTTTGAGGGCCGTGATGGCCGATTGGTCATCGGTTTGAAAAACGCTAACGGCGTCAGTGAGCATTTCGCGCACGATGTCCGATTCCCGGAGCGCTTCGCGCGACGCCTGCCCCAGCGCGAGAGCCGGCGTGCCCAGGACGTGATCGTCAAGGTACATGGGCCCGAACTTCTTCTCCTCCGCTTTCTCCGGGACCATGCGCGTGATCAGTTTCGAGAACAGACTTATGAACGGAAGGAATACCACGGCCATGATCACGTTGAAGAGCGTATGGGCATTCGCGATCTGCCGCGTAAGGCCCGGGGTCGTCGAGGAGACGAGACGCTCGAAGGGGCCGAGAAAAGGCAGGAGCAGGATGACCCCGGAAACCTTAAAGAGCATATGGGCCCAGGCCACACGCCGCGCTTCAGCCGGGGAATGGATGCTTGCAAAAAATGCGGTCGCGCAGGTTCCAATGTTTGCGCCGAGGGTGATGTACAGGGCGGTATCAAGCGCGATCAGGCCGCTCTCGGCGAGCACGAGCGCGATTCCCATGGTCGCGGCGCTGCTGTGGATAAGCGCCGTGATGCCTGCCGAGAGAACGATCCCGATGAACGGCGTGCCCGTGAGCGCAGCAAACACCTGCTGGAATAGTTCGTTTCCCTGGAGCGGCGTTATCGCGTCAGTCATGATCTTGAGGGAAAAGAAAACGAAACCGAAGCCGAGCACACCCTGCCCCAGGTTCCGATAGTACACCTTTTTTGCAAAGAGCGTGAAGACGAGACCGATTCCGATAAGGAGAACGGCGTAGTCATAGATGTGAAAGGCGATCAGTTGTACGGTGAGAGTGGCGCCGATGTCCGCGCCGAGGATGACCGCGAGCGTCTGGCGGAAGTTCATGAGCCCGGCGCTCACGAACCCCACGAGCATGACCGATGTTGCGCTGCTCGACTGGATGAGGCCGGTAATGAATGCGCCGCCGCCCACAGCCGCAAGCCGGTTGCTCGTAAGCGAACGCAGGAGCGAACGGATCTTCGAGCCCGCGGCATTTTGAAGACCGTCGTTCAGCAGTTTGATGCCGTAGAGGAGGAGCAGGACCCCGCCGAAAAGGCTCATGAAGATCATGAACCTACTATGCCTAATTTTTTACTATTCGTCAAGGCAATCTTCACGCGGTTCCGCTCAGTTTTTTCACGAATGCGATCTCCTCTTCCCGGGTCCTGACCAGACCGTCGAGCTTCGCATCCAGAAGCTCCGCAAGGATCTGCCGATACCGCGGGCCGGGCCGGATGCCCAGGTGCTTGAGATCGTCGCCCGTGATTATTACTTTTACATTGCGGAGGTGCATAAGATAGTGGGAGATGTTTTTCTTGGCGCGCTCCTGCTTTGCCTTCGCCATCATCAGGAGGATCGCCTCGGTGTCCAGGGGCGCAAGCATGTCATAGACGCGGCTCAGAGGAAGCTGCTGGTCCTTATAGAACACGTAGAGCACATCCCGTGTGCGCGTACGAGCCTGCTGCACGCGCGCGCTGATGCGCACCGGGACGGCAAGCCGTTCGAGTGCCTCCGCCACCGCCGTGTCCTTCAGCCGATCGAAGAGTCCGAGGAAATAAACGAACCATTTTTCGGCCTTGAGGTCAAGGTAGAGCAGCCTGAACCAGGTGAGCGTCTCCCCGATGCCGGCAAAGAGCCGTTCGAGGTCGGCCGACCCCTTGAGGTTCGGGTGGATGAATTTCAGGAGATCAAAGTCCTTCATCCTCTTCAGGACCTTGAGCGGCTCAGCTTCGGAGAACATGAGCACGAGCTCCGTGTAGATCCGCTCGCCCGTCAGCCGGTTGAAGAGCTTCATGTTCACCGCTGTCTTGATCAGGTTCTGGGTGTGCTTGCTCAGGTGGAAATCGAAGCGCTGCTCGAAGCGGACCGCACGCAGAACCCGGGTGGGGTCTTCAACGAAAGAGAGGCTGTGGAGGACGCGGATGGTTTTGTCCTTGATATCGCGCAGGCCGCCGAAAAAATCGATGAGTTCGCCGTAGCGTTTCCGGTTCAGGCGCACGGCGAGCGTATTGATTGTGAAATCCCTGCGATACAGGTCCTTCTTGATGGACGACAGTTCCACCGTGGGCAGGGCCGCCGGCGATTCGTAATACTCGAGCCGTGCCGTGGCGATATCGAGTTTGAGCCCGCTGGGGAGCACGACGACGGCGGTGCCGAATTTCAGATGGGTTTTCATCCGGCCGCCGGCCTTCTTCACCAGCATCCCCGCAAAGGTAATGCCGTCCCCTTCGACCACGATGTCAATGTCCAGGTTTGCAACGCGCAGAAAGAGGTCGCGCACGATCCCCCCCACGAGGTAGACCGGAAAACCGATCTCGTCTGCCACATCGCCGACCATATGGAGCGCCTCGCGCACCTCCTGCGGTACTCGCTCCTCGATCAGGCCTTTGACGTGTCTGATGGTGCGCGGGGTTATCTCTTCCGACTCCGGAATCTCCGCGAGCCGTTCCTCATGCAGGGAGCGGAGAAGATCGGTGCGGGTGATCGCCCCCACGAGCATGCCTCCCGGGTCAAGGACAGGGATAAAGCGCTGGTGTTCCTCGATCATGATCCGCTCCACCTGGCTCATGGGCATGTCGGGGGATGCGACCGGCCCGCCGGTATTCATGAACTCCTCGACCTTCTGTTTGCCCAAACCGTGGAAGAGCGCTTTCTGTACAACCTCACGGGTGATGATTCCCTGAAATGTTTCGACGCTCAGAACGGGCAGCACATTCACGCTGAACCGGGTCATGGCTTCGCCGGCCTCTGCTATAGTGCTGCCGGACGGAATGGTCTTGACCGGCGACGTCATAATTTCGCGGGCAACCGGACCGGGTTTGATGTGCTGCTTCAAGATATCGAGGAGGCGCTCCCTGGCCTGAAGATAGGTCATGTCTTTGGCTACGGCCGACGCAGCAGTGGCATGTCCGCCGCCGCCCATCTCCTCAAGCACGAGTCCTGCATTCACCTGCGGGATCCTGCAACGTGCGATGACGTGCGTTTTGTCTCCCATCTGAACCACGAGGAAGAGCACGTCCAGGCTCTCCATCTCTCTGATCTTATGCGCCAGATTCGCAAGATCAGGCACAAAATGCGGGATGGCCAGGGATGAAATGACTACCTGCACGCCGTTGATGTCGTAGCGTTTTGCGGATTCAATGAGGTTATTGAGGATCGCGATCTGCTCGGCCGTAAGTTCACGGGAAATGAAGTCGGAGATGATGTTGAGCTGGGCGCCCTGTGAAAGAAGGTATGCCGCGGCCTGCACATCGCGTACCGTGGTCGACACGAAGGTGAGCGAGCCCGTTTCCTCATAAATACCGAGCGCCAGAATCGTCGCTTCAAGTTCGCTGATCGGAATCCCCTGCTGCCGCAGCAGTTCGACCATGATGGTGGTGGTGGCGCCAACGGGCTCAAGAACCTCTTTTTCTCCGCGAATGTCGCCTTCTGTCGCCGGATGGTGATCGTAAATGTGCACCGTAACGCCGGCGCGCTTGAGCGCGCCGGAAAGTTTGCCGAGCCGCGCGGGATTCCGGTTGTCGACGATGACAAGACGGGTGATGCTGTCCACATCGATGTTTTTCAAACGCTCGACATCAAGGGCATAAAACGCGGACTCAAGGAAAAAGTCCCGCATGCTCTTTTCCTGAGAGCCGGGAAAGACCAGCTTCGCCTCAGGATAGAGTTTCTTCGCCGCGACCATGGATGCCAGGGCGTCAAAATCCGCATTGGTATGGCTGGTGATGACTTCCATTTGTGTTAATAAATCCCAATAACCAAATCACAAATCCCAAATAAATTCCAAATCCCAAACTCTAAATTCCAAACGTTTCGGTGATTTGAATTTTGGAATTTGATTATTATTTGAGATTTGGTGCTTGAAATTTGGTGCTTGCTCCTTACCCCCTCGGGTGGTGTTTCTCATGGATTTGTCTGAGCCGCTCACGGGAAACATAGGTATAGATCTGAGTCGTGGAAATGTCCGAGTGGCCGAGCATAGCCTGAACCGCACGGAGATCAGCACCGTTATCGAGCAGATGGGTGGCAAAAGAATGGCGTAGGGTGTGCGGCGAGACGGTGCTTCTGATGCCCGCCTTCACGGCATAATATTTTATTCTCTCCCAGAACATCTGACGCGTGATCCCCCGGCGCTTCGAGCTGATGAACAGGAAGTCCGACTCCACTCCGCCCAACAGTATGCGACGCGCCCGGTCCAGATACTCTTTCACAGAAGCTATGGCTGACTCTCCCATGGGGACCGCCCGCTCTTTCGACCCCTTGCCGATGACGATAAGGAATCCTCGTTCGAGATTGATATCATGGAGCTTGAGACCCACCAGTTCGCTCACGCGTAGCCCCGTGGCGTACAAAAGCTCGAGCATGGCCTTGTCACGGAGCCCGATTGCCGTCGAAGGATCGGGCTGCCCGAGGAGGGCTTCAACGTCGTCGCTCGACAGCGTTTTGGGCAGTCGTTTCCATCCACGAGGTGTATCCAGATTTACCGTCGGGTCCGTGGTCGCGACGCCATCGGTCACGAGATATTTGTGCAGGCCGCGGACCGCGGCCAGGCAACGCGCGATCGATGCTGTGGAAATCCCCGCCGTAGACAGGTGGGAGAGAAAAGAGATCACATCCGATTGAGAAATGTCGTCGGGTTCTTTTGTTCCGATAAATTCGAAATACCGGTGCAGATCACGCCCGTAGGATTCGACGGTGTTCTGCGAAAGCCCCTTTTCAACGGCCCCGTAATTGAGAAAATTTTTCAGCAGTTCTTTTTTCATGATTGATAACGGCAGTTGGAACAACAGACTTCGGCGTGAGTTCAGCCGGAACCTTGAACAGGGTTAAAATCCAAAGTCAATAATCCTGAAAACGGCAGTTGGACGCTGATGAACGCAGATTTACGCAGATAAAACCAGAGTATAAGGTTAAAAGTCGACTCACCATCAAGGCGAGTCGACTTTTAACCTTATACTCTGGTTTT
>JBLMWN010000027.1:0-3462 GCA_050257255.1 Betaproteobacteria bacterium
GCCTGCACGGTCTCTTGAAATTCCTGCGAGGCCTTCTTGAACTCGGCCATGGCCCGGCCGATGGACCGGCCCAGATCCGGAAGCTTTTTCGGGCCGAACACGATCAAGGCGATAACGAAAATAATAATTAATTCGGGTATTCCAAGACCGAACATAAGTTTTCTCCTTGTTTCTGATCCCGGATGCCGGATGCGCCATGACAGACCATGTTTTTTTGGACAGCATCAGCCTCTTCCGCATCAGAACCGGGTTTCGGCAACGGGTTCAATTACTTCTCCGGTTTTAACTCGATCACAGCGCTAATCTCCATGGGTTTTCCCTTGCGGATAATCTTGAGTGTGACGGCCTTGCCGATGTGCCCGAAAGCGACCATCCTCGGCAGTTCCGATGGGTCCAGGATCTTCCTCCCGTCGAGTTCCATGATCACATCGCCTCGCTGAAGACCGGCTCTGTCCGCGGGCCCGCGCTTGTCCACGCCGTTGACGAGCGCACCGATGGGTTCGGACAGTCCGAGGGCAGCCGCCAGGTCGGGGGTAACCGCCTGGGCAGAGACGCCGAGCCACCCCATGTCTGGCCTGCCCTTCTCTTTTATCGATGGAAGCACTTCCCTGACCATAGTGATGGGTATTGCGAAGCCGAGGTTCTGGCCTGCTGCGATAATCACGGTATTGATCCCGACCACCTCGCCTTTAGTGTTGAACAACGGCCCGCCGCTGTTGCCGGGATTGATGGCGGCATCGGTCTGGATCAGGTCGTCATAAGGGCCCACGCCGATGACACGGCCTTTCGCGGACACGATTCCCGCCGTCACGGTCTGAGACAGGCCAAAGGGGTTGCCGATGGCCACGACCCAGTCCCCAACCTCGAGCTTGTCCGAATCACCCAAGGCCACAGCGGGGAGGTCGGCGGCATCCACTTTGATCAATGCAATATCGATCTCTTTAGACTTGCCGACCAGCCTGGCTTCGAAGACCCTGCCGTCCGCAAGGGCGACCTTGATATCTTTAGCCATATCAACGACATGATTGTTCGTCAGGATGTAACCATCACGGCTGATGATGAACCCAGAACCAAGGCTCTGCCTCACCTGCTCGCGCTGCGGCCTGCCGCCAAAAAACCGGTAGAAAAACTCGTCCATCTGGGGATCGCCGAAAGGAGACTGCTGCTTTACCTTGACGATCTGTTTGGTAGAGATATTCACCACCGCAGGCATCTCTTTTTTGACCAGGGGAGCGAATGATTCAGGAGTGGAAACGGCGCTGGAAAAACGCGGGAGGATGAATAAAAAAAAGAGAACTGCGGGCAGTAAAACTTTAATTGGGAACCTCATGAACGACCTCCGTGATGATGGCTTGCAGCCACAACTCTTAGATAACACGGCACCGTGAAATAGTCAAGATATTTCGTTTAGTTAGCTGTTGTAAGGGAAAGTATATCGCGAAAGACAGTGGAATACAACTTCACAACAGTGCCGGGAAAATAAAGCAACATCGCCGTACTTCTGCTACAAGGATACCCGTATAACCGTCTTCACATTGCCCCGAACGTTGAAATCACCTACCACCTCGAGTGCGCGTGGCTTGAGGTTTTTCTTCAGCACGTCAAAAATCAGGTTGGTTACTGACTCATGAGAGATACCCTGGTCGCGAAAACTGTTCAGATAGAGTTTCAGACTTTTGAGCTCTACAACTTTTTTATCAGGCGTGTAAGTGATCTTGATGGTCGCAAAATCGGGGTAGCCTGATCGAGGGCAGAGACAAGTGAATTCCGGGTATGAGATGTCGATGACGTAATCTCTGTCCGGGTTGGGATTGGGCCATAATTCGAGCGCAGCCTTCTTTATTGCACCGGTTCCGTATTTCATGCAATTTATTCTAACCGATTTGATGCGTTGCTGTAAAGGTGAAAGTTCGTTACCGGTTTTCGGTACCTCACTTCATTACACGCCGGCAATTTCATACAGCGGCTGCAGCAGCACAACTCTGCTGCCACCTTAGCGGTGTTATGAGCTGAATCAACATACTACTAAGCGCGCTTCCTTAACTCTAAGCTTCTGAGAAGCGCCGGTAGCTCTAAGACCTAAAATTATAACTTGAAATTGACAGAAAATATTATGCGCGGTACCATGGCAAGCATTAGGTTTCGCTGTTTCTCATCTTCAGCGTCATTAAAACTGCATGAGGAGTGTATTCTATGACTATGACAAGGAACATAAACAATGCCGTATGGATGCTGGGTTTGCTTGGTCTCATTGCCTTCTTTTTTGGATGCAGTTCGCCGAACAACCAGGCATCGTCTTCATTCAATTCCGACACAGGCCGTCATATCACCGGATGGGAATCGCCCGCCGTGCACGGTGCATCGGTGAAATCGCAGGCCAACGGTTTTTCCACCTGCCAGGAATGCCACGGAGATGATTTTTCGGGAGGCATTTCATCCGTTTCATGTTTCTCCTGCCACGGCGTGAACGCTCCGCATGCCCCCGCACCCTGGCGCGGTGGCACATGGACGCACACAAACACCGATCCCATCAATGCGCCAGTCTGCGCCCTCTGTCATACGAACGGAACCAACTCGTCGGTCCAGCCCTCGCCGCCTGCTCCGGCAGGTACGGCCCCCGGATGCTTCAACAACACGCTCTGCCATGCACAAGCGGGACATCCCACGGGATGGTCCGATCCGACGCAGCACGGCGCTGCCGCTAAATCAGCGCCAACATCAACCGGCGGATTCGCGTTATGCGAAACATGCCATGGAAACGACTTCTCAGGCGGGCTCGCCCAGACTTCCTGCTTCACCTGCCACGGTGGAAGCGGACCGCACCCCACGTCATGGATAACGGGCACGTATACCCACACGAACACAGACACCGGCAATGCCCCGGTCTGCGCGCTCTGCCATACAAACGGGGCAAACTCGCCTATTGCGCCGCCCTCGCCGCCTGCACCGGCAGGTACGGCCCCCGGGTGCTTCAACAGTACGCTCTGTCATGCCACACCAACCTGCGGAAGCTGTCATGGAATTCCGCCGGATGGTTCAGCGTTCCCGAATGTCGCCGGCAGCCATGCTCCCCATACGAGCGTCAATGCCAGTATTGTATGCGATACCTGCCATCTGGGGGCCGGCTCCGGCACCGCGTTGCATCAGAACGGCGTTGCGGATGTGATCCTCGACCCGACGTATAATGCGAAGTCAGGGACCGCTGCGTACAATGCTGCAACACAGACCTGCTCGAATATCGGATGCCATGGCAGTTCGAGAACGCAGACCTCATCACAGGCTAGCCAAAGTCCACCGCAGTCTACGCCCGGCCAAACCCCGTCCTGGCTCACGGGGACCATAGATGTGAACACGCAATGCACGGCATGCCACGTACTTGGCTCCGGTGCTGGCGTTCCGGAAAACAACAGCTACTACTCGGGCGAACACGAGCGGCACGTGTACGGCGAACAAATAGCCTGC
>JBLMWN010000028.1:0-5212 GCA_050257255.1 Betaproteobacteria bacterium
GTAATTTAAGAAAAAGTCAAGCAATGTAATCATAGTAAAATTACCGGCACCTTGACATACGACGATTGTGTACTACAATTGACAATAGAGTGACTTCCTTTAAAACCGTGCGAGAGACACATCTACTTTGGCACCGACCGGTAACCTGTTTTGAATATTTTACTCATAAGCACGAATCGAAATGCCTTCCCGGTCCCGGTTGTTCCCTTTGGCGCCTGCCTGATCGCGGAGGCCGCAGAACAGGCAGGGCATGGCGTATTCCTGCTCGATCTGATGTTCGAAAAGGACCCGAAACGCGCTGTCCATAACGAATTAAGACGATGCCGGTATGATGTAGTCGGGCTCTCGGTCCGGAACATCGACAATAACTCGATGCAGGGTTCGGCCTATTACGTCGCCGACCTGGCTTCTCTTGTCCGGCATATCAGAACAGTGACCGATGCCCCCGTGATACTCGGCGGGGCCGCGCTCTCGATTATGCCAGGAGAGATACTGCGCGCAACAGGCGTATCCTGCGCTGTTATCGGAAGCGGGACAACGACGTTTCCCAAACTGCTCGACCGGTTGAAGTCGGGAGAAACTTTTGACGATCTCCCAGGGATTATAGTTCGGGGACAGGGGGAAGTCACGGCGGCGGACTCCAGGTCGGTCGACGGATGTATGGCGCCCGATTACCGGCGCTGGATCAATGTCAACGCCTATCGATCCCGTCTGGCCGCTGTGCCGATCCAGACCAAGCTCGGCTGCGGGTTTAAATGTGTCTACTGTACGTACCGCGCAATAGAAGGAGAGGGGCATCTCTTGCAGGACCCCGGAAGCGTGGCGGATGCCGTCCGGCAGTTGACCGCGAGGGGGTTCAGGGATTTTGAGTTTGTGGACAGTGTATTCAACGCTCCCCTTTCCCATGCGCTGGCAGTGTGTGATGCTCTTGCCCGCGCGCGGTTGTCCGCACGGTTTCAAAGCATGGACGTGAACCCGCTTTTTATTGATGATAACCTGTTGTGCGCCATGGAGAAAGCGGGCTTTGCCGGCATAGGTTTGACGGTGGAAAGTGCGTCGGATCCCGTGCTTTCGGGGCTCCGGAAGGGTTTTACCGCAGCTCACGTGCATAAGGCTGCCGGCATCATACGGCGTCATAGAGTGCCGTGCCTCTGGATCTTCATGTTCGGCGGACCCGGCGAGACTGAAGAAACGGTCAGGGAAACACTGCGGTTCGCTGAGAAGGAAATCCGGCCGCAGGATGCGGCGTTTTTTACCGTCGGCATCAGGATTTACCCGTACACGGAACTCGAAGAGATCGCGCGAAAACAGGGAGTTCTTTCCGACTCTCCGGCGGAGATGCTTACGCCCGTGTTCTACACGTCGCCCGAAGTTGACCCTCTGTGGGTGGAGCAGCAGGTGAAGGAATCGGTGCATCGGAATATGAACTTCATGTGCGCAGATTCCCTCAACCTTCCCTATCTTCCGACGCTTCATCGGCTGGGCTATCGGCTGGGACTTTCGACTCCGCTTTGGCGGCACACTCGTCATATTCGTAGGGGACTGCGATTTTGCGGATTGGACGTGTAAGTTCTGAGGGTGAATATACGGAAAGGACTTGTGCATGAACAAATCACCGAAAAACTCCTCCGGCGCGTATATGGCCTCGGTGGCTACGGCAACGCCGCCTTATACGGTAAGCCAGGACGTGCTCGAACAACTGGCGTACAAACATTATAAAGGGAGATTGAGCTCGCGGAGCATGTCGCTCATCCACGGGCTCTTCTCTCATCCGAGCATCAAACAACGAAGTTTCGCGATCGGTAATGTGGAGAACCTCGTGGATGAAGACCTCGACGGCCGTGTTGCCCGTTTTACATACTGGTCACAGGAGCTCTCGTTCCAGGCGATCAACCAGGCTCTTGTACAGGCAGGTTTGGGGGCCGGTGACGTTGCCGGCCTGGTCGTGAACACCTGTACGGGTTACATCTGCCCTGGAATCTCAACCTATCTGATCGAGAAACTCGGCCTTTCGCGGAGCGTGCGCGTGTACGACCTGGTCGGGAGCGGATGCGGCGGAGCGATTCCCAATCTCGAGATCGCCCAGTCCCTGCTCTCACGATACGGAAACGGAGTGGTCCTGAGCGTGTCCGTGGAGATCTGCACCGCCACGTTCCAGATGGAGGACAACCTCAGCCTCCTCTTGTCGAACACGCTCTTTGGAGATGGAGCAGCGGCGGCCGTGCTCTGGACGAAACCCGTGGGATATGAACTCATAGCCTCGGCGAGCAGATATGTACCGGAGCAGCGCGAATCCATCCGTTATATTCACAAACGCGGCCAGCTCCATAACCAGCTCTCGCTGAAATTACCCGGCCTGGTCAGCAAAGCGGCTGCTGAGGTCGTGGCTGACGTGCTAAAGCCCCGGTCGCTAACACCCAAGGACATCAAACACTGGGCACTCCACAGCGGCGGGGAGAAGATCATCAATGCCGTGCGCGACGAGATCGGCCTTACGGAAGAGCAGGTGGGCCCCACGCGCGCCGTATTGTCAGAGCACGGCAACATGTCGTCGCCTACCGTGTGGTTCGTGCTGCGGGAGCTTGAAAAACGGGGAATCGCTTCGGGCGAATGGTGCATCATGGTGGCCTTCGGCGCAGGCCTTTCGGCCCATGCGTTTTTGCTCAGGAAGAAGTGATCATGCTCTAAGGATATTTAACGTTTTCTCGTATCCTACCTTAGTTATACAGCTTTCGCAACCAGCACTGCATTCGTTCCTCCGAATGCGAAAGAATTGGACATGATCGTCTTTATTTTCACTCCCGTCCTCCCGATATTCGGAACATAGTCCAGATCGCAGTCGGGGTCCGCCACCCTCAGATGCGCAGTGGGGGGAATCTTTTCATGCTTCATGGCAAGCAGTGCAGCCACGAATTCCACCGCGCCAGCGGCTCCGAGAAGGTGCCCGTGCATGGATTTCGTCGAACTGATCGGGATGACATGTGCACGTCCCCTGAATACTTCCTTGATCGCCTGGGTTTCTACGATATCGTTTTTCGTCGTCGCGGTCCCATGCGCGTTTATATAGTCGATACTGTCAGAGGAAATTCTTGCCTCTTCGAGCGCGAGCCGCATCGCCCGGGCTTGTCCGTCTACGGAGGGGCTTGTGATATGGTGAGCGTCTGCCGTTGAACCGTAGCCGGCCAATTCCCCATAGATATTTGCGCCGCGCTTCGTCGCCCGCCCCATGTCTTCCAGCACGACGACGGCTGCCCCTTCCCCAAGCACAAAGCCTGCCCGATCCCTCGAAAAAGGTCTGCAGGAAGCAGCGGGATTTTCCGCGTCTTCCGGCGCGAGCACGCCGAGCGATTCCCAGCACTTGAACGACCCGTAGGCGAGAAGACTTTCGGTGCCTCCGGCGAGGATGATGTCGGCATAACCTGCCTTGATCTGACGGAAGGCCTCGCCGATGGACACGGCTGACGAGGAACAGGCTGTGGAAAACGTCAGGCACGGGCCCGAGAGCCCGTACTGAATAGAGATGTGCGAGGCGGGCGCATTAGACATTATTTTCGTGACAAAAAGCGGGCTCACCCGTCTTGCATCGGTTTTGTACAGCTTGCCGAACATCTCATCAAGCGAGTGCGCTCCGCCCATCCCCGTTCCCAGGTATACACCGGAGCGCTGTTTTTCCTCTTCGCGCAGTTCCAGACCGGCATCGTTCCACGCCTCTGAGGCAGCCGCCAGCGCCATTTGACTTGCCCGGTCGAGGAGCCCGAGTTGCTTCTTCGAAAAGTAATCTTCACCATTGAACGTTGAATCCGCCGCGACTTTGACTGAGAGGTGCTCCGTAAAATCGGATGACAACCTGCGTATGCCCGACCTGCCGGCCGCAAGATTTTGAAAAAAAACCTCCGCATTGTTTCCCACAGCTGAGATGATCCCTACGCCTGTTACCGCAACGTGTCTCACGATCGACTCCTCATGCCCGTACAGCAGGCTGCTGCTCCGCCACTACGATGTCGATGAGGTCTACCACATCCTGGATCGTATTGATCATTTTCGCCCGGTCATCGATTTTGATATGAAATTCCTCCTCAAGGGAAAAGAGAAATTCGACCTTGTCAAGAGAATCCAGGCCGAGACTGTCCAGCGTAACTTCCGGCCGCAGTGATTCTTCCTTGAGATCGATCTTGTCGATAAAAAGCCTTTTGATCCTGTCCATCGTCTCCATGTGCCGTTCAAAGCCTCCTTTATAAAAGTATCATGTAAAAGCATAGAAATAAAACGACTACTATAATTATAGTCGAAGAAATTGAAATTGGTCCATAGAGGTATATTTTGTTTGATACTTGTTGATGTTGAACGTCTTAGTCACAGCTGTGATTGCATTCACGGCATTTGAGTGATATATTTTATTCATGGCAAAAGACAAAAATACCGAACACTGTATGGTCTGCGGCGCAACCCTTGAATATTTTCAACATTCTGATGACTTTATGTGCGCCTACTGCGGCAAGACGGAGAAGGGGCATGTCGCCTGTCCGAAGGGGCATTTCGTCTGCGACAGGTGCCATGGGCTGGATGCAAGGAGTATGATCGAAGATGTCGCCTTCGCCACCGGTGACGCAGACCCCGTTGCCATTGCAGAACTCATGATGAGCCACCCGAAGCTCCCGATGCTCGGGTGTGAGCATGCGTTCATAGCTGCGGGCGCGTTGATGGCGGCTCTCAAAAACTCGCCGTACGGAAAGGGCAAGCTCACGAACGAGGATATTCACGAGGCCTTTGAGCGGACGTCGAAGCAGGCCGTGGGCGGATACTGCGGCCTCACCGGCGTCTGCGGTATCGCGCCGGCCGTCGGCGCCTGCTTTTCAATCTTCCTCGGCGCACGGTGCGGGACCGACAGCGAGCAAAGGATCACCATGGATGCCGTAATAAGGGTGTCCCAGGCCATCTCAGATCTTACCGGTCCGAGCTGCTGCAAGGCCTATGTCCGCGCGGCGCTCGCGGAAACTGTCACTGTATTTGGCGAACGGTTCGGGATCGTGCTTCCCGTCCGGGGCAGCACAATCATCTGCAGGCACAGCGGGAAACATCCCCATGGGTGCAGGGAAGAGAAGTGCCCCTACTTTCAGAAGCCGACGAACGACATTTTTGCCGGGTCCGCATTCGTGCCCGGCACAGTCTGTACCTCCTGAAAGCCATATTGACCGTCCGGTCGGACGGGGAA
>JBLMWN010000029.1:0-6336 GCA_050257255.1 Betaproteobacteria bacterium
CGAGGGCATGTTTTCAATCGGCTTATAATTCACTCCTCCTCACATCATGCAATAAATTACCGTTGTGAAACGCCTTTAAATGGTATAGAATTAGTCACTTTTGCCTTTCCGTATCAGTATTCTATTATCTTGCAGGAGGAAGTATGAGACAGACCAAGATCGTTCTATCCGACAAAGAGATCCCTACAAAATGGTACAACATCATGGCGGACATGCCGAACCTGCCGAAGCCGCCGCTCCACCCTGCGACCAAGCAGCCGATCGGGCCACAGGACCTTTCGCCCATTTTCCCAATGGCGCTCATTGAACAGGAAGTGAGCCGGGAGCGCTGGATAAATATCCCCGAGGAAGTCCTGGACATCTATTCGCTCTGGAGGCCTTCGCCCCTGTTTCGCGCCCACAGGCTCGAGGAGGCCCTTGGCACGCGGGCCAAGATCTATTACAAGTACGAAGGCGTCAGTCCAGCCGGCAGCCACAAGCCGAACACGTCCATCCCCCAGGCGTTCTACAACAAGAAGGCCGGGATCAAGCGCATTGCCACCGAGACTGGCGCGGGCCAGTGGGGCTCATCCATGGCCCTTGCAGGCAAGCTATTCGGACTCGACGTCACAGTCTACATGGTGAAGGTAAGCTTTGGCCAGAAGCCCTACCGGAGAATGATGATGGAGGCCTGGGGCGCAACGGTCCATGCGAGCCCGTCAACAGTGACGAATTCCGGCAAAAAGTTCCTGGAGATGGACCCGAACAACCCAGGGAGCCTCGGCATTGCCATCTCCGAGGCCGTGGAAGATGCAGCCACGCACGATGATACGAATTACGCACTTGGCTCGGTGTTGAACCATGTGTGCCTTCACCAGACCGTCATCGGCCTTGAGGCCAAGAAGCAGATGGAGATTGCGGGGGATTATCCCGATGTCGTGATCGGCTGTTGCGGAGGCGGGAGCAACCTGTCGGGGATCAGTTTCCCCTTCGTCCATGATAAGATCGAGGGCAAAAACATCCGCGTGATGGCTGTCGAACCGGCGTCCTGCCCCACGCTCACCAAGGGCGAGTTCCGGTACGACTTCGGCGACGTGGCCGGGCTTACGCCGTACCTCACGATGTACACGCTTGGACACGACTTTATGCCGCCTGGCATCCATGCCGGAGGGCTCCGCTATCACGGCGACTCGCCGCTCATATCACAACTCTACCATGACAAGCTCATTGAGGCGCGGGCGTACAACCAGATCCCGGTGTTTGAGGCCGCCGTGCAATTCGCGGGCACGGAGGGCATCATCCCGGCGCCTGAGAGCGCACATGCCATCCGCGCGGCCATCGATGAGGCGCTCCTGGCCAAGCAGGAGGGCAAGCAGAAAACCATTCTCTTCAACCTCAGCGGACATGGCTACCTCGATCTGCAGGCCTACGCCGACTATCACGACGGCAAGCTCCAGGACTACGAGTATCCAGCCGCAAAGATCAAAGAAGCGCTCGCAAAGTTGCCGAAGATATGAAGAGATACTGTTTCTGATGCTCCCCGTCTCCGGGAGGGGAGCATTGTAATTCAATCTTAAAAATTATGGACGACCTGAAAAAAGCATACCGCATGACGGCGTTTATCGGTCTCGCCATGATGGCGAGCCTGCTCATCTACACTGTCCTCGTCGAGCTCATCAAAAAACAATACGAACCTTTCGGCGGTTTCTCGCCCATGCCGGACGTAGTCCCGACGCTCCGATATGCGCTCTTCGCCGTGGCCGTCGTCGAATTCTTCATCATCAGGATTGTAAACAAGCTCAACCTCTCCGGAACATTACCTGTTTCGAGCAAGCCTCAGATCGGCCGCTCCACCCAGTATCTGCCCCCTGTGCAAAGGCTTATAAGCGGGGCAGTGGTCACATTCGCCCTCTGCGAGTCCGTTGCCGTCTATGGCTTGGTGCTCTTCCTGATGCAGGGCATCACGACCGACTTCTATTCTTTTCTGCTCATCTCGCTTTTCTACTTCAGCATCTTCTTCCCCAAGTACAGCGCGTGGGAAGAACGGATAAAGGGGCGGGATAAAACGGGTGTGAGGGGAAAGTAGCCCTTCCTGTCAAATTCTCGCTCTTTCCTTAAGACGTTTCCACTGCTCAACGAATCGGCAAAAATTAGCACTGGCCATCGCTAAAATCAAGCAGATCACGTAAACGTGGCTGAAGATTACGCATGATCGAGTGTCGCTTTTTTCCGGATGAATATTGTCACGAACGGAGGTTCCCGCATAGACACGGAAGGCGTTGTGCATGCTTCAATCGAGAAGAGGGTCCCTATCCGGAGGAAGAATGTAAGGTGGAGCGTAAGTCGATACAGGATCTGAGATTTGGCAAGAGAGATATTTTGCGGACCGCACGCCGTACTTTAATTTACTTTTTCACTTCCTGCATTTCACGCTTGAACTCCGAAGTGAAGTGAAATGTGATCTCGGGGTTCGCCTCGATCATGTTCCGCAGCACCCAGTCCGATTCCGCGAGAAAGACGATATTGCCGTCTTTGTCCGTGGCGATGCGGTCGGCCTTGAACCTGCAAAACTTTTCCATTTCCTGGTTATCATCCGCCGTGACCCAGCACGCCTTGTGAACGGCAATGGGTTCGAACCGACACTTTGCTCCGTACTCGTGCTCCAACCGGTACTGGAGCACATCGAACTGGAGCTGGCCGACGGTGCCGACGATCTTCCGGTTCCCCTGCTGCTGGGTAAAGAGCTGCGCAACGCCTTCGTCGGTCAACTGCTCGATGCCCTTCGAGAGCTGCTTCGACTTCGACGGGTCCAGGTTCAAAAGCTCCTTAAACACCTCCGGGGAAAAGGTCGGGATGCCCTGGAACATAAGCTGCTCGCCCTCGGTGAGCGTATCGCCGATCTTGAAATTTCCCGTATCATACAAGCCGATCACGTCTCCGGGAAACGCCTCGTCGATGATGCTCTTGCGCGCACCCAGAAAGCTCGCCGGACTGGTGAATCGGATGTTTTTGCCCATGCGCACATGAAGGAACATTTTGTTCCGCTCGAACTTGCCGGAACAGATGCGGATGAAAGCGATGCGGTCGCGATGCCTGGGGTCCAGATTCGCGTGAATCTTGAACACGAATCCGGTAAAGTTCTTTTCGTCGGCGTTCACCATGCGCTGATTCGTCGGCCGGCTGCCGGGTGTGGGAGCGATCTCGGTAAAGGTATCGAGAAGTTCCTTCACACCGAAGTTATTGATGGCGCTCCCGAAGAACACCGGCGCGAGTTCACCGCGAAGATACGCATTGACGTCAAACGGTTCATGTGTTCCCGTAATCAGCTCAACATCCTCCTGCAATTGCACGGCATAATCTCCGAGCTGCCGGTCAAGGACCGGATCATCGAGGCCGTTGATCGCGAGCACATCGTCCGCGACCGTAACGCCGCCGGGGCGGAAGAGGTAAAGACTGTTATCATACAGGTTGTACACTCCCTTGAAGGACGTGCCCATGCTGATGGGCCAGGAGAGCGGCTGAACCTTGATGTCGAGTTTTGTTTCCAGTTCATCGAGGAGTTCAAAAGGGTTTTTGCCTTCCCGGTCGAGCTTGTTCACGAAGATGATGACCGGCGTGTTTCGCATGCGGCAGACCCGCATGAGCTTTTCGGTCTGCTCCTCCACACCTTTTACGCAGTCAATGACGAGGACCACGCTGTCAACGGCCGTGAGCGTGCGGTAGGTGTCCTCGGCAAAATCCTTATGGCCCGGCGTGTCGAGCAAGTTGATCTTGAGCCCGTTGTAGTCGAAGCCCATGACCGACGTGGCAACGGATATGCCGCGCTGGCGTTCGATGTCCATGAAGTCCGAGGCCGTGCTTTTCCGGATCTTGTTGGACTTAACAGCGCCGGCAACCTGGATCGCGCCGCCGAAGAGGAGAAACTTTTCGGTAAGCGTGGTCTTACCCGCGTCAGGGTGGCTGATGATGGCGAAGGTCCGCCGTTTGTTTATTTCGTCCGCGTAGTCCATAGTGCTCACGTTGCGCCCATTTTGGGCAAGCCCTGTAAAATAACAACTGGAGATGAAAATGTCAAGAGCTTTGCGGAGTGAAAGATAATTTCAGGGAGATTTTGATCTGATGCTGCAAAGAAAGTTAAGGGCTTGCCGGTCAGACGACGGTCTCGCTCTCCGGCCCCGACCACTGGTCCGGCGCCGCTGACCAGGGCTGGAGAGAGAGCATCGTTCATCCAGCGGACCGACGAGCTCCTGCACGATCGAATTGGTACGGCAGGACGCGCTGATGACTTCAATTGCAGAATGCAGCTTAACGTTTGTGAAGAGAGTCTTTAACGGCACATCCGCTGTTCTCCACCGGACTACTCCTTGAAGCGGGATTTTGCCTTTTCATACGCCCGCTCGAAGTCGTCCATTGCGGCGTCCATCTCAGCGGTAAATTTTTTCCATTTCTTGACCGATTCCTTTCGAATCTCATCAAGCTTCCGTGATGCGGCCTTTTGCTTCTTCTCGGCCTCCGCCATGTAGGAGTTTATGTCCTTGCGCGCCTGCTCGGTCATGTAAGCAGCCTTTGCCTTGAGCTCATCGAGTTGTCTGCCGAGCTTTTTGAGCCGCTCCTCCATATTTTTTTCGTACTGTTCCTTCTGTTGCGACGTATCCGGCGCTGCAGTTGGATGCTCCCTCTCTGCCGCATACGACCGCAGGGGGTATGTGGCAATGATAAGTATCGCTGCCAGGAAAAAAGTAAATTGTTTCATGAAACACCTCCTTTTTGGCCGTCGACGGCGTTCTGCTCAAGGATTACGCGGCATGGTGATACGCTGCGCTGATGGCAGTGTAAGCCTCGGCGGCCAGTTCTTTTCGCGAAGTATGTGCATGGACATTGATTTCCTCAAGCGGCATGACACCCACGGCGATGGATTTAAGCGACAGGAGTTTTGGGAAATGCCGGAAAAACGTCATTTCGCCGTAATAAAAAACTGCGTCCTTCTCCCCGTCGGCCGGCGCTTTGTCGTTAATTTTAGTATACCGCAAACAAATCGGGAGGACGGCTGTTCCCGTTGCGACAGCGGCATCAAAGAGCGAGTTCTTGAACGGCTGCACTCGGTCGCCGTTCGACGTGGTACTTTCTGGGAAAAGGATCACACGGAACCCGTCACTGAGCATGCGTGTAATCATTGCAATCTCGTTCTTAAGGCCGGAAACCTTTCTTCGTTCGACAAACAGGCATCCACTGAGGCGCGCAAGCATCCCGAGAAAGAGTGTGCTGCCGAGTTCCACCGATGTAATAAAGACCGACGGGACAAGGGACGCAAGGACAAGGACGTCTACATAAGACACATGGTTCGCGACAATGAGACGCCCCTGCCTGGCCTCGTGCAGGCGTTCGCGGTGCTCCACGTGAACGCGGATGCCGAGGAGCCTCAGCATGAGCCGCGAGAAGAAGGAAGTATTTTTGATTAGAATGGCGCGCCGCAATCTCCCGCCTGCAGGAAGGAGCGCAATGGTACCGTTGAAGAGGATGTACAGTATGAGAAGGGGAACAACCCCGAGCAATTTAATGAAGGGACGCATCGCTTCTGGCCTTTGTTCAGAATGCTAAAATATGCGATTTACCTACCGTGACATGATGTGAGTCTCTGCAACCAGCGCCGATTATGTCACAGGCATGTACTATTTTCAATGGAAAAACGCATTGTTGGCCTCCTTTACATCGGTTCGGAGCGGGGCTATACTTAAAATGAGAAAGCAATAATCAGTTTCCCGATGCGACAGACGCTGGTTTCGTGCAACTAAGAAGGAGGTGGAGTAATGAGTATGCTCGTAGAGTTCAGTGTAGTACCGGTCGGTATAGGTGTGAGCATCAGCCCGCAGATCGCGAAGGTGCTTAAAATAGTAGCAGAAAGCGGCATTCAATATAAGGCCAATCCGATGGGCACTGTCCTCGAAGGCGACTGGGATGCTGTCATGACCGTGGTCCGGAAATGCCATGACGCCGTGATGAAAGATTCGGAGCGAGCACTGACAACGATTACCATCGACGACCGAAAAGGCAAGGAAGCGCGGATCGAAAAGAAGCTTGAATCTGTTGAACAGAAGCTCGGGATGAAACTGAAAACATGATCGAAGGCGAGGTGAACTATGAATACCAAAAGGGATGGTGGTAATGTGACCGAGGAGCGGATCAAAATCCAGGAAAAGGCCTTGTCCAATCTTGCGGACACGCTGAAGAAGCATGAAAACGAGGTTGACGAGGAGATCAGGGACATTCAGGCCGAGTTGAAAGCTCTGAAGATGTTTCTCGGTCGGCACATTCCCGAGTTCAAGAAGCAGTTTCCCGAGATTCAGCGAAAGGTGAAAT
>JBLMWN010000030.1:0-4278 GCA_050257255.1 Betaproteobacteria bacterium
AAACGTGTTGACCTCGGAAAGGAATTTACAGAACGTCTTCTCAGGAACAACGTTGCCATTACCTCTTTGACACCGGCGCTGATCATTGATTCAATCCGACACCGTTCGAGAAAAATTGAGGAGGGAATAATCGTCTCCAGTCCCTTATTCCGAAGAATTTTCCATCGCGACAGAATTGCCAGTGACGGTATATGGGGATGCAACTGCAGTCTCTATAAATCCCTATTCATGCTGGTCAACGGTTATGATGAAGACTTTCGCTATGCTGTTGAGGATAATGATCTTGGAATTCGGATTCTGAACCAGGGTAAAATGATCAAATCTGTTCGGGGATTAGCGGTCGTTTTTCATTTATGGCATCAAAGAATATGGAATTTCACAGACGAACGTTATAACAGCGATAACATGATACTAAGGCACAGGATAGAGAACGGGGAAAAAGTCTGCCGGAATGGAGTCAACGTACGATCTGAAATAAATCATACAGCTTAATCCGCCCTTAATTATATTTGACATAATATACATTATCAGACATTTATAAATATAAAGAAATTAATTATAGTATGCATTTTAAGTCTTTGTATTTTAATTGTTTTATTTACTGTATTGTTTGTTCAAAACTTCATGCTCATCAGCCCGATGACCCTGTCAGCATCATCATATCCTTCAACTTGTTTGCGCAGAAATTGTGTGCCGATAGTGAGATTGAAGCGTTCACTTACCAGCCTTAAGCCATAAGTCAGCGAGGAATAATCACCGCCCTCAATGGTGATCCTTTCCCGTCCATGGACCAGGGTGTATTCAAGGAGCATCTGAAGATTCTGGTACTTGCTGATCGGGAATACGAGTCCTGCGTTGATAATCTCATAGATATCCCGAAGACGTTTTTCCGAAGGATCTTGGCCTTTCAGCTGAGCATCGGCGTAAATTCCAAGTATATGTTCTCTCCAACTGAGTTCCGTGCCGGTTGATAGTCCGATAAGCATGCCCCAGTGGTTGACAGCGTCGATTTTCATGTCTGTGTTGTTTTCCGTTGGAATGCTTCCCGCGATGATAAGGGAAAAAGCCGGTCGAATCGAGGATTCTGATTGTGGTAAGAAATTCCATTTGTACGAAATTACAACGTCTCCTGTTTTTCGCTCGGTTACCGCAGTGCTCGTGGGGCCTTCCTTTAAATTAATATATGAGCCCCGAATGGCGAGTTCCGAATTATGCGGCAAACCGACAGTCACGCTTAGAGGATATTCGGTCATCGTAAAGTCCGGGACGGTGCTATTCTCTGACAGAATGGAGGCTGCGATCTCGACAGTTCCAGGGTCAAGCGTGTACGGTGCCGTGGTAAACAGGAGCCCTGTAAGGCCGGACGTATTTACTGGCCGGTTCACGATCATAAGTTCTTCTGCAAGAGCGGTGCTGCAGAAAAAAAACAATACCGCAGGCAGAAACAGGACCGGAAAAGGAGTGCGGTATCTTTTCATTTGCTTTTTCCTATCTTGGGTTCAGTGCCCTCTAAAAGCCGCTTGATGTTCTCACGATGCCGGTAATAGATCATGCCGAAGATGAACAGGGAAAGAGCTTCATAGGGTTTTGCAGGCGGTGAAGATGTAAAGAATGTCATAAGAGGATAACAGGCGAATGCGACGAGGGCAGCAAGCGATGAGTACCGCCAGATGACGGCCGCAATGAGCCATACGAGAAGCAAAACAAATCCCGCCCATGGAGCAACAGCAAGGACGACGCCGAAACTCGTTGCAACCCCTTTTCCGCCTCTGAATTTGAGATATATGGGGAAATTGTGACCCAGGATCGCGGCTATCCCGGAAAGCGCTGTGGTAACATCATCGCCGAACAGCCGGTGGACGAGAAACACGGGGAGGAATCCCTTGAATGCATCAGCAAGCAGGGTCAGGACGGCGGCTTTTTTCCCTGAGGCCCGCAGAACATTCGTGGCGCCGATGTTGCCGCTCCCGACGCTCCGGACATCAATACCAGAAAATAGCCTGGTGACAAGGAGTCCGAACGGAATTGCGCCGATAAGATATGATGCGCTGACAGACAGCATCTGAACAAAGACGTTCATGTTACAATTAACTCAGTTTTTTCCAGTATGTTCTGAAATACTGGACCGCGGAGTAGACTGCCAGAATCATAGCAAGCCAGAGCGCTATTGAGCCGAGATCCCTCAACCACTCCTTTGTGAGATAATAATCGAGGAGAAGAGACAGAACAGCGGTTATTTGAGCACCGACCTTGAATTTGCCCACGGTTTCTGCCGGGATGATGATTCCTTCGCTTGATGCTATTGCGCGGAGTCCGGTTACAGCAAATTCCCTCCCGATGATCACAATGGCAATCCAAGCGTGTACCACGTCGGATCGTATTTCCACCAGAATGACCAGCGCCGACATGATTAATATTTTATCGGCAATGGGGTCGAGCAGCTTGCCCACTTTGGTCACCTGTCCCCACTTTCTGGCGAGGTATCCGTCGAGCCAGTCGGTAGCGGAGGCAAGGGAAAACACGACCCCGGCTGCGAGCGCCCGGACAGGGCTCGGTTCGAGCATGAGCAGGATGAATACCGGGACCGATAAAATCCGGCTGAGTGAGAGCAGATTTGGTACATTGAAGATCTTCACGGCTGTCTCCTCCACCGGCGGTGCATCCAGACCCATTGCTCCGGGTTCCCTCGGATAACGTCCTCTATTTTCTTTGTCAGCATGGCGGTATTGACAATTATGTCCTGTTCGGTGTTGCTCGTCGTGGCAAGATTCAGCGGCCCTTCGATAAAAATCGTATGCCTGCAATCGTTCCCGCGCTGGATATAACCAAAGAGTATCGGCGCGCCGAATTTGATGGCCATAGATGCGGCGGCTGTCGGCGTCCACGCCGGCCTGCCCATAAATTCGACGAAGGCACTCTCCACATCAGTATCCTGGTCGATCAAGATGCCGAGAACTCGGTTTTCCCTGAAGGCCCGAATCAATTCTTTTGCTGCCCCTGGCCTGCTGCGCAGAATTGTCCTGACACCCATTCCGGCACGCAGGCCGACGATCATATCATTGACCTTCTCCGGTTCAATCGGAGCTGCTATCACGCTGAGCGGGTATCTCGCGGCTACCGTATGGGCCATCAGTTCCCAGTTGCCGATGTGGCCGGTGACATATACGACCCCTTTTCCTTGGCTGAGTGCTGCGCGGAGGTTTTCTTCACCCCGAATGTCTACAACGCCGGCCAGGCGGCGAGGGGTCATGAGCATGACTTCGAGCAAAGCCTTGCCTAAATGGATAAAGCATCGCTTTGCGGTAAAGCGTATCCAAGGGCCGCCTTTTTCTCCGAAGACCTGGGCCAGGTGCATGATGGCCCTCTGTCGTTCACGCGGAAGCAGGTAATAGGCGATGGAGCCAATTACTCCACCGGCCGAGACGCCGACACGGTACGGTACGATCCGGGCGAACAGCTGAATAAGCCTGGTCAACCATATAAGGGATATGCTGGTAAGGCGTTTTCTCGTCTGAAGAAACCACTTGTTCATGAAGTATGCAGCCGACCCTGATTTTTCAATATGATGTTGATGAATTCGCGCACCGCCCCCCTGCCCCCCTCGGTTTTGGTAACCATGTCTACATGCGGTCGGACCGCCGGGTCCGCATCGGCAACGGCGACTGCCATGCCTACGCGTTGAAAAATATCCAAGTCCACGATATCGTCACCCATATATGCAACTTCATCGTCACGAAGTCCGTATTTTGCAAGAATGGATTCATAGGTGGCGATTTTCTCGTGGGCGCCCTGGTGCACTTCCTGAATGCCGAGCTCCCGTGCACGGATATTCACGACCTCAGATTTTCTGCCGGTGATGATCCCGATGATGATGCCTGCACGCTGAGCAAGTTTGATTCCATGGCCGTCGCGAACGTGGAAAGCCTTGAGCTCGTTTCCCTGGTTGTCCAGAATGATCGTGCCGTTGGTCAATACCCCATCGACATCGAGCAGAAGAAGCTTTATCTTTTTTGCTTTTTCCTGGAGGTTCTGTCTGGTTTTTCGCATGAACGTGAGTTGTCAAATGTGCAACCGATGTGCTACACGACTCCTGCCTTTAGCAGGTCGTGGAGGTGAATGACCCCTTCCGGTTTGGACAGGGCATCTGCGACGATGAGACAGGTGATCGAATTCTTTTCCATGATAGCGACGGCCTCTGCTGCCAGAGAATCTTTTTTGGCGATCTTCGGGTTCTTCGTCATGATGTCTCCCGCTCTCTTGGCGAGCAGGTTCTCGCCT
>JBLMWN010000031.1:0-2609 GCA_050257255.1 Betaproteobacteria bacterium
CACTCCCAGGCCGCCGGGGACGATAACGGCCAAGAACCCGATGACATCGGAGATCAGCAGGGACGACATCACGAGCAGGATCTTGCCGGGTGTGACCTCGAAGCCGATGCCGATGCAGAGCAGATAAGCGCCGATGCCGAAGCAGAAAGCCGCAAGGAAATGGATCAGGTGCAGGTAGACGAGCAATCCATGCGAGATGTCAAAATATTTGATATCGCGATGAAACGCCCTGTTGAAGAGCGATATCATCCCGTTCGTGACGGAGGCGTTGAATTTTATGAAGAAAACATCAAACAGGACCAGGGCGAGCAGCAGCGGAAAGACGACCATAACAGGAAAAATATCCGGAGATGAGAGCAAATAGCCGAGACCGACAATCAAGGAAGTGATGATGGATATGGCAAGGTTTACGAGATTTACGTAAACGATCAGGGATTTTGAAAAACCCGCGTTGACCAGCCAGTACATCTGAAGCGCATAAGACCATACCTTTCCTGGGATATACTTGGTGAGGCTGCTGGTATTCACCGTAGCGACACTTTGAGAGAAGGTTATCTTGTTAACGCGTGATAAGGCATTGAGCGCAAGATGCCATCCGTACGTGGCAAGAAGGCAGGTGATGAGTATGCAAACAAACGATAAGACCAGGTAAAGATAATCAGGCTTCAGGGCATGCGACCGGATGCTGGTCCAATTTCCTTGAAAGGATTTATAGAAAAAGAAAACGACGCTGAAGATTATGATGAGGGCTAAAACCCTCTTTACAGCTTTGCCTGTATTGATCATGTCTCTGCCGCGGCCGCAACAACTCCGTAGGGAGATCGGCATTTCCTAAATTGAAACATCCGGCCTCCTCTAAATTAAGTTCACCCCGCTGGAATTCACCTGAGTATCTCTCTAACGGCATCAGCCGCATGATTCAACTGCTCGTCCGTAAGGGCCAGGCCCGAGGGAATATAAAATCCCCTCCGGGCAAGTCTTTCGGCCACCGGGTACTTCTCGTCCTGAAAAAACCCCATTTTGCGGAATACCGGCTGTTCGTGCATGGGAAAGAAAAAAGGTCTTGATCCGATCCGCTTTGCAGAGAGTCTCTTCATGGCTTCTTCGGCACCAAAGGGGACTTCGTCGTTCAAGACGATTCCATAGACCCAGTAAATATTCTCGGCGTAGTCCGTCGTCTGCTTCGGCAATTGGATACCCCTTATATCTCTCAAGCGCTCGGTGTATAGAGCGCCCATCCTTCTTTTTTTCTTCACGAACTCATCAAGCTGTTCCAGTTGCGCCAAACCCAGGGCGGCCTGCATGTTGGTCATCCGGAAATTCCACCCGAGTTCCTCATGCACAAACCTCTGCTCAGGAATAAAGCACAAGTTCCTGAGCGAACGGCACCGCTCCGCCAGCCGCGGGTCGTCCGTCACGATCATGCCACCCTCGCCGGTGGTGATGTGTTTATTGGCATAAAAACTGAAAACACTTAATTCGCCGAAGCTGCCGCACGGCCTTCCCCGGTATGTCTGGCCGTGCATTTCCGCGGCATCCTCGATGATTTTCAGGCGGTGTTTCTTCGCGAGCTCCATGACCGGCGCCATATCGACGGGAAGCCCGTATATATGCACAACCATAATGGCCCTGGTCTTCGCGGTTATCTTCTTTTCGATCTGTCCTGCGTCCATGTTCCATGTGTCCGGGTCGGAATCGACAAGCACGGGCGTCGCGCCTGCCCTCACGACAGACGCCGCGCACGAAATTATGGTGAAAGCGGGCATGATGACTTCATCGCCTTCGCCTATTCCAAGGGCCGAAATCGTCGCATCCAGGGCAGCGGAGCCGTTGGAAACCGCGATGCCGTATTTGCGTCCGACACGCTCCGAAAAACGTTCTTCGAACCG
This sequence comes from Betaproteobacteria bacterium, assembly GCA_050257255.1. GTDB lineage: Bacteria > Nitrospirota > UBA9217 > UBA9217 > UBA9217 > JAJYKN01. The sequence goes on from JBLMWN010000031.1 coordinate 1,890, forward strand.
TCTGATAAACGGTCCCTCGGAGGAGATCCAGCCGGTGTCCAGGCATTCGTTCAAGTATTTCTTTTCATTCCCGGCAAGCAGTGGCTCGTTGACGGGAACTGGTTTTGCCGTGCTATCGTTCATAGTTGATCTGAACCTTCCCGCAGCTGAACTTCGTTTTGTCCCTATCGCCCGCAAAAGGCCCTTGTTTCACCTCGAACATTTCCACATCTTCGACGACCTCGAAGCCATGGCCGCAGCTGATGAGCAGGATGACATCTCCGGCCTCGAGGACCCTGCTCTTGAGATACCGTTGCTCTGTATCATAAAAGTCAACCCGTAGTTTCCCTTTTCTGATGAACAGCACCTCGTTCGTATAATGGACTTCCCTGGCCACGGGATTATGAACATGCGGTTCGATGACTTTGCCAGTCGGATGCTTCATGAAGCCCAATTGCTGGGAGAAATCGTCAGGGGTAAAGAAATGAATACCATCCTCATTATACTTACAGGATACTATGATCGCTATTGTTGCCCCTTCATGACCGATATTTTCAACAAGCATACATTCTCCCTCGATTTGTCTTACGTGTCTCCCTTGCGACTCTCGCTTTTTCTCAGCCTGAACTGTACATCCTCCATCAATCTCCTGTTCACGGCCAGCAAATCCGCCAGAAACGCCACCAGCATCGTCTGGAACCCGATGCCCAGGAGGATGGAAGCAAAAATCAGAGATTGAAT
>JBLMWN010000032.1:0-6349 GCA_050257255.1 Betaproteobacteria bacterium
GCAGAAGAGTCGAGCATATCCACCACTTCCGTGGCATTCCGGATTTCAATGGGAAGCTTTTTTGCTTGAGAGTGCCTATCGAGCTCTTTCTGAACAACCTGTTCAATGCCCACCAGGATGACGCCGACGCCATACTCCTTCGCCGCCTGTATCGCCCCGGCGACGACGGCCTGCGGCGCGTTGTCCCCCCCCATCGCATCGACGGCAATCTTCATAAAGGCTCCCTGCAATATAAAAGGCAAAGGGTCATACCGAACAAGAGTATCATCCCTTTGCCTTTGACAAGCGTCTGTTATATCTGCTGGACAGTAACAATCTCACGGCCGTTGTAGGTGCCGCAGGACAGGCAGGCATGATGGGGCTTCTTGACTTCCTGACACTGCGGGCAAACCGTCAGGTTCGGGGCCTTGAGGTACTTGTGGGTGCGTCTCTTGTCCCTGCGGGATTTGGAATGTCTGTGTTTTGGATTTGCCATGGGTTGTAAAGCTCCTTTTTATTTTTTCAGTAGATCTCTCAACGCTGAAAATGCACCGAAGTCTCCCGGTGCATTCCGCTGATGACCGCATTCTGTTTTGTTCAGGTCCGTTCCGCAGACGCTGCAAAGACCTTTGCACTCCGGGCTGTGGAGCGGAACCATGGGGATGGAGATGAGCAGCTGTTCTTTTATGATTTCGACAGGCTCAATTTCATCGCCCTTATAAAACTCCATGTCCAGTTCACCGCTGCCGAGTTCATGCTCCGCATCGGCGCCCATCGCGCTCACCGGGGCGAGGTCGATATCCAACTCGCTATCGATCGCTAAGGTGAAGCTTGCCAGACAGCGGCTGCATTCCAACACGGGGGCAGACTGTATCCGCCCCGAGATATGCAGGTTGCCGCCCCCCATCGGCTTGATATTGAGAACCGCTGTAAACGCCGTGGTTGCTGTGCCATGATCGAAGAGATCAAGCTTTTGAGCAAGCTCCAGAGTCAGCCCCTCTGGCGGTATGTCGTTGATTTTGATTGCCATTTCTTTTGCTCCAGGGGCTGTAAGTGACGAATTATATAGAGAAGCTCCCGATTTGTCAAGAAAAAATACCGGTATGATCGTTAGGGCGCTTAAGTTAGGAGCGAGGAGGAGTTTCATATCTATTCCCGAGTGGTCTTTCTTGCATACCTGACGTACATCACTCCTTTCGGATATTCGGTCCGCCTCCCCTCACTCTGCGGAGCATCGCCAACCCGATGATAAATAAGACAGCGATTGAGAGGATCGCCGGACGTTGGCTGCCGAAGGTGAATGACACGAACCCGAAGATAAGGGGCCCCATGATCGCGGACGACTTTCCTACGAGTGAATAGACCCCGAAATATTCCGCCTCGCTGCCTGACGGCACGAACTGCGCGTAAAAGGCGCGAGTGCCTGCCTGCACGGTCCCGAGTCCCAGTCCCGCGATGCTGGCTACGGCCCAGAACTGCGGCTTGCTCTGCACAAAGCAGGCGAAGACCGCGACAAGCGCCCAGAGAAGAAGTGACAGAGAGACGACTTTTTTAGGCCCCCACACGTCAGTGGGTTTGGCCAGTGCAAATGCGCCTGCAAGAGCTGTAACCTGCACCGTTAGATAGAGCCCCACAAGTTCATTGGTACCGAAATGCAGGGTGGTTGCTGCAAAAATGCTTGAGAATACAATAACAGTATTGACACCGTCTTCATAGAATAGGTAGGCAATGAGAAATGATCTTGGTTCCTTGCGGCGCCAGAGCGTCTTGATGGTATGCCAGGCCTGTTTCGTCCCCTTGAGCCCGGCCTGCATCGAAGGGATACCTGCCCGGGCATCGGCGGGCAGGAATAGGAATGCGGGCAGGGAAAAGACGGCGAAGAATACAGCGGTCGCGATCCATGTGATCTCGTAGTGTCCGGTTGTTACGAGCGGGAGCGCAATCAAAAGAGAGATGATTGAGCCTGCATAGCCGACGCTGAAGCCCCAACTCGATACTCGACCCTGATATTCAGCCGGAGCAATCCTTGGCAGGAAGGAGTTGTAGAATACCAGACCGCCTTCCATGCCGATGTTCGCAAGAACGATCAAGATAAATCCTTTGGTGGCAGCGCCGGGAACCAGGATGGAAAACCCGGCTACAGAGGCAACACAGACGCCGGTATAGAGGGCGAGAAGCTTTTTCCGTGAACCTGCATAGTCCGCAATCCCTCCGAGGAACGGCGAAGAAAAGGCGATGATGAGCATGCTTAGAGATATGGCCCGTCCCCACCAGAGATCACCCTCGCCTCCGCTGTTCCCCACGATCACGTTTGCGTAATAAACGGGAAAGATGACAGCGGATATCACGGCAGAATAGCTCGAGTTCGCGAAATCGAAGAGGCACCAGCTGATAATTTGTTTTTTATTCATCTTTTCTCGCCCTTGATTGACCCGCTGCAACATCGTGCAAAAAGATGCTGTGTGTCATGGTCGCACTTATGTAGCCTACTGTTCTGCTTTCAGTATACATAATAAAAGAATGTTGGCCTATGGATTGTGTTTTTTCCCACGGCTCGTATATTTTTTTGGAAGAATATCACTCCCGTACCCGGCGCCTTTGGAGTGTTGCGAGTTCCATCGGTGAAAAATTTCAATAGATTGAGCAAGGGAGTGGAGGTCCAAACGGGACCCATCGGTAAGAGGAGGGGACAAAGAGTAAGAGGAACGCAATTCAATTGCGTTCCGTGATGAGTTTAATAGCGCTGTAGACAATCTGCAGCATGTACTTCAACTCCGTTGCGGAAATTGAGAGCGGCGGCATGAGCACGATCACATTGCCGAGCGGCCGGATAATAAGGCCTTGCCTGCGGCATTCGAGGATCACCCTGACGCCGACCTTGTCTTCCGGAGGGTAGGGCTCTTTCATTGTTCTGCTTTTCACCAGTTCGATCCCGACCATGAATCCCCTCTGTCTGACCTCGCCTACATGCGCAAGGGTCACAAACCGTTTCAACTCTTTTGACAGCAGTGCTATCTTCGGCCGGAGTTTTGCCAGCGTTTTTTCTTTCTGAAACAGGTCGATGCTGGCATTGGCCGCGGCACAGGCCAACGGGTTTCCGGTATAGGTATGGCCGTGAAAAAAAGTCCTGAACTCACGGTATTCGCCGAGGAACCCGCGGTAGATATCGTCGGTCGTGAGCGTTGCTGCAAGCGGCAGGTATCCTCCGGTGATGCCTTTGGCAACGCACAGGATGTCCGGCGAGACCCCTTCGTGTTCACAGGCGAACATTTTTCCAGTCCTGCCAAAACCGGTCGCGACTTCGTCTGCAATCATCAGAATATTGTTTTTTTGGCACAGCTCGCTGATCTTCTTCAGATATCCCGGAGGCTGCAAGAGCATGCCGGCAGCGCCCTGAACAAGAGGCTCAATGATAAGAGCCGCGGTCACAGAAGCATATTTCTGAATCGTTCTCTCGGCATGCATGACACAGGTCATCCGGCATTCCGGATACGTCAGCCCGTACTTGCAGCGGTAACAGAAGGGCGATTCGACTTTTTTTGCCTGGAACAGGAGCGGCTTGTAGATCGTATGGAAGAGGTCGATGCCGCCGACGCTTACGGACCCGATGGTGTCGCCGTGATACGCCTCAGTGAGAGAAATGAAACCGGTTTTACGCTGATACTCGGGGCCTTTCTGTTGCCAGTACTGAAATGCGATCTTGAGTGCGATCTCAACTGCAGTGGAGCCACTGTCGGAGTAGAAAACCCTCGTTAACCCTCGCGGTGCGATACGGACCAGTTTCTCCGCCAACAGGACGGCGGGGACATTCGAAAGGCCAAGCAGGGTGGAGTGGGCGATCTTTTTGAGCTGAGCCGCAATCGCCGCATCGATCTCCTTTTTTCGGTGGCCATGTGCCGTGACCCAGAGCGAGGACACGCCATCGATATAGCTCTTACCGTGAATATCGGTGAGAAAGCTCCCCTTGCCGCTCTCGATGATGAGCTGCGGTTCTTTTTGCCAGTCCTGCATCTGGGTGAAGGGATGCCAGATATATTTTTTGTCCAGCTTTTCCGCATGTATTGCTGCCGTTTGTTTGCCCTTGCGTCGCACCATCAAGACAATGCCCCCTCCCTTTTTACATATGCATCGGTGTGCATGCTATTATAGTTAGCGATCCATTTTTGTCAATAATAAAAAGGGCTTGAAAACACGCGCTTCTTTCTGGTAGAATGAATGAATCTGAAGAGAGGCATGTGCCTGATGCACAGCACTGATCATCAGCATGGAGGTTTTTCAGAATCATGATCAATAAGAAAAGGTTCTATCTATCCGCAGCGTTTATTCTTGTTCTCGGCGTGTTTGTCGGACTCGTTCTGTCATCGCACCTTGATATCATGTCGTCGCTCCCTGCCAAGAGCCAGGTATCGTCCAAATCGGTGGATATCCTGATGCAGCTCAGCGATGCCCAGTCCGAGGTTGCCGCGGTCGCTACCCCGTCGGTGGTAAATATATCGACGACCAGGGTCATCAAGTCGCGGGACGAGATGCCGTTCGATCTTTTTGATGATCCGTTCTTCAGGAAATTTTTCGGCGACCAGTTCCCTCATCCCAATGTCCCAAAGGAACATAAGGAGCAGAGTCTTGGGTCGGGAGTTGTCGTGTCCGACGACGGGTATATCGTAACGAACAATCACGTTATCGAAAAGGCCCAGGAGATCAAGGTTCTGCTATCGAACAAGAAAGATTACAAGGCAAAGCTGATTGGCGCGGACCCGAAGACCGACATCGCCGTTATCAAGATCGACGCCAAGGGTCTGGCAGCGCTGCCCTGGGGCGATTCAAACAAACTGAAGGTCGGAGAAATCGTTTTCGCAATCGGGAACCCCTTTGCGCTGAATCAGACTGTTACCATGGGAGTGATAAGCGCTGTTGGGCGTGCCAATGTGGGAATCGCGGACTATGAGGATTTCATCCAGACCGATGCGGCCATCAATCCCGGCAATTCTGGCGGCGCGCTCATCAACGCGCGCGGTGAACTGATCGGTATCAATACCGCCATCCTGTCGCGCACCGGAGGCTATCAGGGCATCGGGTTTGCCGTGCCGAGCAGCATGGCCAGGCAGGTAATGGACAGCCTGGTAAAATACAAAAAGGTTGTGCGCGGCTGGCTCGGCGTCAGCATCCAGGAGGTCACCTCGGATCTTGCCGAAGAATTCGGCGTCAAAGATCTGAAGGGCGCCCTCGTGAGCGGCGTGATGAAGGGAAGCCCGGCGGAAAAGGCCGGGATCAGGCAAGGAGACGTGATTCTTCAGTACAACGGCAAGGACGTTGAGGATACGGGTCACCTGAGAAACATGGTATCCCAGACCCTCATCGGGACCACGGTGAAGGTCAAGATCCTGCGCCAGAAGAAAGAACTTGAGGTGGAAGTGAAGATCGCCGAGCTGACGAAGAAGATGGCTGAAGCCGCGCCTGGGGAAGAGGAATCCGGTGAAACAAATGACGAAGAGAGCAGCGTTCTGAGCGGATTGATCGTTCGCCAACTGACGCCGGAGCTTGCGAGCCGTTTCGGCTATGAGGAAAACCAAAAAGGCGTGGTAGTTATGAAAGTGGACGCCGCTAGCAGGATCTACGAAGCAGGAATCCGACCTGGTGATATCATTCTCCAGATCAACCAGAAAAATGTTACGACGCTGGAAGAGTATAAAAAAGCCGGATCCAGGATAAAGGCCAAAGAGAGAATATTGCTCCTCATACGCAGGAAGGGACAAGACCTGTTCGTTACTGTCAAGCCGGAATAGCATGGTTCCTCCGATGGTGTTGTATCCCCGATAGATTATAAAGTATATTCCACTTCATTTATTCATTCACTCTGGAAAGGGAGGTGAGAACGATGGGACTAATCCTTATTCGCATACTATTTGTTTTTTTAGGCACCCTGCTCGGGTACTATGTGTCCACACAGCTGTATGACCAGGTCAGCAAGCTAGAGGGCATGGCCGTAGGGTTCAGTGTAGCACTGCTGATCATCCTTACCGAGTTCTTGTTCAGAAGGGTCTCATTAAAGGTCATCATTGGTGGCATCCTTGGTTTCATCCTCGGCCTGACGTCCGCAAACATCATAGCGGCCCCTCTCAAGCTCGTACCGCTCGAGAGAAGCATTGTGAACTTTATCCTGCTTCTCATGAATGGATTTTTTGGCTACATCGGCATTACCATCGGCATCCGTGAGGGAGAGCGGTTCAACCCTGCGAACCTCAAGAAACTGTTCCGCGGCGCAGCGGACGAGAACCTGAAGATCCTCGATACGAGCGCGATCATCGACGGCAGGATCGCGGACATCTGCGAGACCGAGTTCCTTGACGGTATCCTGGTCATTCCGCAGTTC
>JBLMWN010000033.1:0-2595 GCA_050257255.1 Betaproteobacteria bacterium
ACAGAAATTCCCCGCCCAGCACTATGCCGGCAGGTTTGCGGCAAAAGAAGCGGTGCTGAAGGCAATCGGAACGGGATGGAGCGCCGGTATAAAATGGACGGACATGGAAGTGCTCCACGGCGAGGGGGGAGGGCCGATCGTGAACATCTCGGGGCGGGTGAAGGACCTGATGGACCTCAAGGGGGTGAAACAGGTTCTTTTGAGCTACTCCCATGACGAGGGGTATGCCGTAGCACAGGTGGTATTGGTGGGCAATGTTATTCAAGCACAGAACGAATTAGCGTGACAGCAGAGGACGTTGAGCGGGTCGCCTGAAACCGATGACTCTATGAAAATCGTAACGGCACAACAGATCAAAAACATCGACCGCAGGGCCATCAGGGAATACGGCATTCCCGGCACGGTCCTGATGGAGAACGCCGCATCGGCGATCATGACGGAGATGGAGAAGTTCTTCGACGGCCTCAGCGGCGTCCGAATCGGCATAATCTGCGGCAAGGGAAACAACGGCGGCGACGGACTGGCGCTTGCACGGAGGCTCAGTATACGCGGCGTGCCGGTCCGTGTGGCGCTGCTGGCGCCCTTCAGAGCGGTCGCCGGCGAAGCGAAAATCAATCTCTCCGTTCTTCGCAGGGCCGATGCGGAGGTCATTCAAAATGCCGCTGCACGGTCTCTTGCGGACGTCATCTCATGGTCCGATATTCTTGTTGACGCCATGCTCGGCGTGGGGCTCTCCTCTCCGCTCAAGGGAATGTATGCCCAGGCAGCGAACATGATGAATGCATCCGGCAGGCCCGTCGTTGCGGTAGACATCCCTACGGGCATTGATGCCGATACCGGGGCTGTCATGGGCACAGCTGTGAAGGCCGACCTCACGGTCACCATGGCGCTCCTCAAGCGGGGGCTCGTACTGCATCCCGGCGCAGAGTACGCAGGCACGGTTCGCGTTGCTGATATCGGAATTCCCGCTGAAGTGATCGAAGATGAAAAAGTGGTCCTGAGCCTTCTGGACCGCGGTTCCGCCTGGGGCGTTGTCGCAAACCGAAAACGGGATGCACATAAAGGCGACTACGGCCATCTGATGATTATTGCAGGGTCCCCGGGCAAGGCCGGTGCAGCGGTCATGGCGGCGAGAGGGGCCCTCAGAACCGGGGCGGGTCTGGTGAGCGTCGCAACGCCGAATGCGCTCGTTCCGGTCATTCAGTCACAGGTTTTCGAGGCCATGTGCATCCCATCGGCCGAAAGCATGGAAGGGACCTTGGGCATCGGGTCCGAAGAGGAACTGCTCAAGGACACGGGAGCCATGAATGCTGTCGCCATCGGACCGGGGCTTACGACCCACTTTGAAACGGCCCAGGTCGTGAGGAATCTCGTTCAGAGAGTAACGGTTCCCCTGGTCGTCGACGCCGACGGCTTGAACGCACTCGCGGGCTACACGGATATCCTGAAAAGAGCAAAGGCGCCGGTCATCCTGACTCCGCATCCCGGTGAAATGGGACGGTTGCTCGGCATGCCCGCAGTAGAAGTGCAGAAGGACAGAGTGGGCGTCGCTTCCGGGTTTGCACGGAAATATCATGTTACGCTCGTCCTGAAAGGCGCGGGCACGGTGGTCGCGGTTCCGGACGGCAGGGCGTTCATCAATTCCACCGGTAATCCGGGCATGGCCACTGGCGGGACCGGCGACGTGCTTACGGGGATGATCGGCGGGCTTCTCGCACAGGGCTTTACTGCTGCGCAGGCGGCATGCTTTGGCGTCTATCTCCATGGGCTTGCCGGCGATATCGCGGCAAAAGAGAAGAGCGAAGTATCAATGATCGCCGGGGACCTGATCGAAAAGATTCCGGAAGCGATGAAAGAAACGTTGGTGTGACCACTGGTGGACACGGTACAAATCTTCTTGTTATGAAGCCGGGCTCCAACCGTGGATATCGTGTTTATCTGTGGTTCTGTATTGAATCCGTGGGGGGAATAGACATGCTTACCGCGAAAGACATCATGACGAAAGAAGTAGTGACGGTGAAACCCGATACCTCCATCGAGGAACTGGCTTCCTTCCTGGTGAAGAACCAGATCAGCGGCGTCCCGGTGGTGGATGATTCCGGTAATCTGTACGGCATCGTGACCGAAAACGATCTCATCAGACAGAACAAGCGACTCCACATTCCGACTGTGGTGAGTTTCCTCGATGCGGCGATTTATCTCGAGAGCTCGAAAAAATTCGAGCAGGAAGTGAAGCGATTGACTGCTACGAAAGTGGGGGATATCTGCACCCGCAAAGTAGTCACGATAACGGAAGATACGTCAATCGTTGACATTGCCACGATCATGGACGAGAAGAACGTTCACCTGCTGCCTGTGGTCAGGGACGGCAAGGTCCTGGGTATCGTCGGTAAGCGCGATATGGTGAAGGCCGTCGCTCTGCAGGCTGAATGATGTTCAGTGTGATCACGTCAAGTCCGGAACAGACCTGGCGGATCGGCGAGATGCTTGGCGCCCGTCTCGGCGCCGGAGACACCGTCTGTCTCTATGGCGATCTCGGCGCGGGCAAGACGAGTTTCTCCTACGGTATCGCGCTTGGCCTCGAAGTGCAGGAAC
>JBLMWN010000034.1:0-22453 GCA_050257255.1 Betaproteobacteria bacterium
GTTATAGTCCCGGACATCCAGGAACCAGAATCCGTCCCTGCTCGTCACTGCGGAATCGGTGATCTCGATCCTGCCCTTGAAGAGCGGGCCGGCCGTGACAAACGTGTGAAACTCGCCGTTCTCCCCGCAGACATCGAGGTTCCGGTATTTGAGATACTCGATAAATTCATCGTCCATCTTCCTGCCGATGAATTTTTTGTCTATCAGCTTTTGATCTCCGCTCGCGACGATTGTCTCGAACCCCAAATTGAAAAAACTCCGGATGATGTCCTCTGTCCTGCAGCCCCAGAGCGGTTCAAGCGGTTCAATTCCCAGCTCTCCGCAGGTCCGGCCGACCCATTCCTTATGCGGTTCGAGATAGATGTCGCCGAATATCATGCCCTGTGCACCGTTCCTTGCAAGGTCGCCGACAGTTTTTTTGAACTCGCGCTCGAAATCCTCTGAGGCGACCCTTCTTTGCACCATTGGCATTTCCGCGAGCTCTGCCTGGATCCGTATCATCGCCGGGTCCACGCCGTGCAGGTTGTTCGGCCGGTCGAAATGGACCAGGTGTGTTATCTTCATCCCTTTCTTGATCGCGAGATAGCTTGCAAGGCAACTGTCCTTGCCTCCGCTCCAGGATGCGAGATGCATGGCGGGCCTCCCCGTTAAAAATTGTTCTCGAAGCTCACGTAGGTGTTGCCGGCAACCGAACTTTTCACCTCGATGCTGACGTCGAAGGCCTGCAGCAGCATGCTCCGCGACAGGACCTCAGCAGGTTTGCCGAAACCGATGATGTTCCCCTCTTTGATCAAGATGACCGTATCAAACTGGAGCGCGATGTTGATGTCGTGGAGGGCCATTACGACCGCAATGTTCCTTTTCTCCCGAAGGTTCTTGAGGAGCTTCACGAGCTCGATCTGATACTTGATGTCGAGGTTCGCGAGCGGTTCATCAAGCAAAAGCAGCCCCGCGCCCTGCATGAGCGTCATGGCGATGAAGGTCCGCCGCCGCTCCCCGCCGGAGAGGTCCGTAAGACGCGCACCGGCCTTGTCTTTCAGCCCGACCGTGTCCAGGGCCTCGTCAACGCTCATGGCCGGCGGAATGTCGTAGGGGTAGAGCCCCATGCCCACCAGTTCGCTGATCGTAAAGGGCACACTGATATCGAGTGTCTGCGGAAGGTAGCTGATCAGCTTGGCCCGGTCCCTGCTCGTTACTGCCGCAAGGTCCCGTCCCCAGAGCGTGCGTGTTCCCGATGAGGGCTTCAGGATGCCGCACCCCAGTTTCATAATCGTGGACTTGCCCGAGCCGTTCGCGCCCAATAACCCGATGAAATCGCCTTCCCCGACCGAAAAGGAGAGATCGCGGATGAACGGCCTGTCTTTCTCATACGAAAAGGAGACGCGATCCAGCTCGAGTATCCGCGGTTTAGATGGTGAGGACATCTTTTCTCCTGAGCAGGAAAAGAAAATAGGGCGCCCCGATGATCGCCGTGACCACGCCTGCCGGAAGCTCCATCGGAGGCAGCACGGACCTGCTTATCAGGTCGGCAATGCACAAGAGCGAACCGCCCCCGATCGCGGAAGCCGGTATCAGCATACGGCTGTCGGCGCCGATGAAAAAGCGCATGATATGCGGCATGAGCAGGCCGATAAAGCCGATCATGCCGCCGAGGGATACCGATGCCGACGTCAAAAGCCCGACCGATACAAAAAGAATGAACCGTTCTCGACGGGGGGCGAATCCCAGGCTATGGGCAAACTCGTCTCCGAGGATGAGTGCGTTCAGCGCCTTTGCCCTCGTGGCCGAGAGAACGATGCCAATCAGAACGAAGACAATCCCGTAAGGGATTCGCGACCAATCGGACATGGAGAGATCCCCGAAAATCCAGAGCATGGCCCGCCGCAGTCCCTCGTCGGTCGAGACGCTCATCATGAGCATGAGAAGCGCCGAAAAAAGGAAACTCAATCCCACGCCGGCCAGCAAAAGACGCTCGGGCCACAGCCCGCCCCGCTTCCATCCCATCGCCCCGACCATACTGCCCGTACCGACGGCGCCGATAAAAGCGAGCACCGGGATCGTGAAGCTGCCCAAAAAGGACAGGCCGCCGATGATGCCGAGCGCTGCCGTAAGCGATGCACCACTCGATATGCCGAGAATATACGGATCGGCCAGCGGGTTCCTCAGTATCCCCTGCAGCACTGCTCCCGAAGCGCCGAGGGCCATACCCATGAGCAACGCGACGAGAACGCGCGGCAGTCTGATGGAAAACAGGATCTCACGCTCCACGCCGCCCAGGGATACGGGCCATATGATCTTCGGCCCGAGAAACACCGAAGCGGCGAAGATGAATAGGGCGGCGGTCAGCAGGGCCGCAATCTTTACTTTAGACATTGAGCCAGCTCCTCGATGCCCCTGATGACCCGCGGTCCGAGACGGTACAGGCCGTCTCCCAGGAAACAGACTTTCCCGTTCTTCACCGCCGGCACGGTTGCAAGCTTTTGCAGAATCCCCTGCGATACCGCGTGCATGTCCATGCCCGATCCTTTGCCGATGACGAGCACCTCGGGCGCTTCCCGGATGGCCTCCTCAAGGGAATACTTGGGATACGAAGACTTTGCCGACGCCGCGATGTTCTCATAGCCCAGGAGCGTGATGGCGTCATCCATTGCCGTTCCCGGCCCCGCAACGATGAGCGGTTCGGGCCAGACGATAAAAAGAACCTTTTTCCTGATGGACGATTGACCAGAGGCGCGGAACGCGGGGCTCTCGGCTTTGAGCCTGTTGATCCCCGCTTCTATCTCATGAGCGAGCGTATCGGCTCGATCCTTGACTCCCAATGCCTTCCCCAGGTCTCTGATGCCCCGGGGAAGCTCGACGAGCCTGCGTGCTTGAAATACAACGGTATTGATCTTTAATGCGACCAATCGCTCTTCGAATTCTTTCGGATTGCCGTCGGTCGTCAACACGACGATGTCCGGCTTCAGCGAAATCACCGCTTCCATCGAAGGATTGGACATGCCGCCGATCTTCGCCTTCTTTTTTGCCTCTTCAGGGTAATCGCAGAACGTAGTCACGCCGACGATGTTGTCCCCCAGCCCCAGGGCATAGAGGATCTCGGTCATGCTCGGCGCAAGCGACACAATCCGCTTGGGCGGCGAAGCCGGCCCGGCGGCTGAGGCGACCTGCGCTATACTCAGGATAAGTGTTGTTATGATAAAAAGCTTTTTCATTTTATCATCCGCAGATTTCGCCGATGAACGCAGAGCAAACATCTTCTGAATCATACTATTTTTTTATCTATGTCCTTAAGGCGCCAACATTCTGCCTGTCTTAGTTCTTGAAAATTCGTGTCAATTCGTTGCAAAAAAAAATCCCCGGTCTTCTCTTCAAGACTGGGGATTAATAGGAAATATTAACCCACACAGGATCTTAACGCCGAAGACTGTGCGAGAACATCCAAGCAGGTCTTCTGGCTCTCCCCCCTGCCCGCCTTCCCAACCAATAACGGTCAGTGGCATGTTTCGGCAGAGCTACCAAGACCCCGCTTCCTGCGGGGCCGGGATTACAGCGGCGGGTCCGCTCCCGATTTTAACGGGATTCCCTTCGCCTGGATGTGATCATGCTAAATTGTACGAGTCTTATAACACAGCAGGACGTCAAAGTCAAAATGATTTTTCACGTTTGCCTTTGATTGTTTTTCCTCCCTATGGTATAATCCGCAACAGTTTCATCAGTCTATAGGAGACAGGAATGCTTTTAGAAGATCTCAAACAGCACCTCACTAATGTCAAAGGCAGGCTCGAGACCCTGCGGAGGCATCTTTGACACCCCTGCCAAGGAATCCCGCCTGGAGGAACTGATTCGCCTTACGGAAACATCCGGCTTCTGGGACAGCAAGGACAAGGCCAATACAGTCTTAAAGGAAAAAGCATCGCTTGAACGGGCGCTCAGGGACTGGAACACGCTTGCCAAGCGCGTGAACGACCTCGAGGCCATGGCCGAGCTCGCCTCCGAGGAAGGCGGTGAATCCATGCGCCAGGAACTTGAGTACGAGCTTGCGGTAATTCAGGAGGACATCGCAACCGCCGAAGTAGCGGCGCTCCTTTCGGGGGAGCAGGACGCTTCGAACGCCATCGTCTCGATCCATCCCGGCGCGGGCGGCACCGAGGCCCAGGACTGGGCCGAGATGCTCATGCGCATGTATCTGCGCTGGGCAGAGAAGCGCGGATACAAGACCGAGATCCTCGACTACCAAGCCGGTGAAGAAGCGGGCGCAAAGTCGGTCACCTTCACCGTCTCCGGCGATTACGCCTACGGCAGAATGAAAGCCGAAGCCGGCGTGCACCGTCTCGTGCGCATCTCCCCCTTCGACGCGAATAAACGAAGGCACACGTCATTCGCTTCCGTCTTCGTCTATCCCGAGGTGGAAGACGACATCGATATCGGAATAGACGAGAAAGAGCTCCGGATCGACACCTACCGCGCGTCGAGCGCCGGCGGCCAGCACGTGAACAAGACGGACTCCGCCGTGCGCATCACGCACCTTCCCACGGGCATCGTGGTCCAGTGCCAGAACGAACGCTCGCAGCTCAAGAACAAAAATGTGGCCATGAAGGTGCTGCGGTCGCGGCTGTATGAGCTCAGAAGGAAAGAACAGGAAGAGAAGCTCGGAAAACTCGTAAGCGAGAAGAAAGACATTGCCTGGGGGAGCCAGATCCGTTCTTATGTGTTCCAGCCCTATCAGATGGTAAAGGACCACCGCACGGGCGTCGAGGTCGGGAATGTTACTTCCGTGATGGACGGTGACCTCGACCAGTTCATCGAGGCTTATTTGATAGCGGAAAGCGGAGGAGTCAAGACCGGGGAACCCGAGATCAAATAAAGAGGGGCCTCCCTCTTCCGCCCGTCATCCTACATTTCGAAATGTGCCCCGCAATCAGTCATCCGTATCACATTCCCGCCATTTGTTGTCCGCGCGCCTCAACATATTTTTTGACGCCCTGATACAAGGCTTCAGCGATCGACTGCCGATACGAGTCTGACTTCAAAAGCTGTTCTTCCTCCGGGTTACTGATGAAACCGACCTCCGCTAGGATGCTCGGCATCTCGGTATTGATCAAGACATAGAAAAACGCCCGCTTAATCCTGGTCTTGAGATCATCAGCATGACGGTTTACCTGCCTTAAATTGTTCACCAAGGATCCTTGAACCGAATCAGCCAGGTAAAGTGACTCCTCGATCTTGTCGTCTCGTGTAAGATCGGCGAAGATCCGATCGAGCTCCGTCTTGAGCTCGCTCAGCTTCTTCGTGGACATGGCGTTCTCCCGCGCCGCCGTTGCCATTGCATCCCGGTCGGAAGCCCTAAGGCTCTGAACATACGTCTCTATTCCGCGTGTCTTCCGTTTGCGTGTTGCGTTCACATGGATTGAAACGAAGAGGTCCGCTCCTTTTGACTTCGCGATGAACGGCCGTTCTTCGAGAGGGATGAACACGTCCCTGTCGCGAGTCATCACAACATTGCATCCAAGCCTGTCCTTGACGAGTGCCGCAAGCCGCTTTGCGATGTCGAGGGTGATTATCTTCTCTCTCAAGCCGCTCTTGCCAATTGCCCCCGGGTCATGCCCGCCGTGGCCTGCATCGATCGCGATGGTTCTGATCTTGAGCCCGAGCTGACGGGACAGAGAAAGTTTCCCTCCCACACTAGTATTAACCTCGGGCATCTTCTGCACGGGAGGAGCCGTAGCCTGCGGTTCTGACATCGGTTCTGATATCGGTTCCGACACCGGTTCCTGATCCGACCCCGGTTTTTGTTCATTTTCAGGAAGTTCCTTTTTCTCGGTGTCCGTTTCAGCGCTCGCGACGCGGTTCTCACCTACCCTCCCGCCTTCCCCGGTCACGTCGATCACCAGCCGGTCTGGATCGTGGAGCGGGAATGCGGCATAGCTCTTGATGCTCGCAAGATCGAGCACGACCCGGACAATATCGGGAGCATGCTGTCTTGTGCGCACCTGTCTCAGGATACCGTCATTCACCGGCAGGGGGTCCTTATTTACCGAGTCATCGACCCGGGCATTCAAAATATCGAAGACCAATCGATCGGGATTTCTTAGTTCCTGGGCCTGGAACCTGATCGGTCCATCCTGATCGATGACGATCCGTGTATAGGCCCCGGCTGACCAGTACCTGATATTTTTCACGACACCGCGTTTCGACCTGCCGGGTGCCGCAAAAGTAGGCACGGGTGTCTTCCGGATCTCCGGCTCTTGCATGAGCCTTTTGTTCTGGCGTCCGCTTGGATTAATCCGCGCTTTTGCCTTGGTCGTCCAGGCGCTGTCGGAATAGGTCTCAACAAGCGAGGCGTAGGCTTCAGCGGCCGTAGCATTGTCTTTCTTGATATCAAGTGAGATTTCAATAACGCGGTAGAGCGCTTCCGGCGCCCGGGCGTGATTGGGATAGGCTGACTGGCATTTTCTGTAGCTCTGGAGGGCTTCACTGATGTCCCTCGAATATTTGTTGTACTGGTAAAGCTCCTGATAGATTCCCGCGCGGTCAAAGCAGGCGTCTGCAGCGTTCGTGCTCTTCGGGTATCTTTTTTCCACGAGTTCGAAAGTCCGGATGCAGTCGATCCAGTAGGAGCGGTACTTCTTTTTGTTTGCGGATTTTCTGAGGTCTGCCAGGCGCTGGGAGGCGACAGTATACTTGTGCCCGGCTTCGGTATTGTAAGACGGGTATACAGGGGTAGAAACAAACAGCAGGATGGCGCAAGCCATGAAGGCCGCGATACGGGAACGGCCGCGTTTCAACATAGTTTTCTTGATGTTTTTTAACCGAATTGTGAGGAGATGTCAATATAAAAAGAAAGGCCCCGGAAATCCGGGGCCTTTCAATGAAAACGATTCCCCTCGCCCCACCCTCTCCCCATTGGGGAGAGGGCAACGGCGAGAGGGATAAGTTTTACGACGCTGACTTGGACGTCTCAACCAGCTTTGCGAAGCCGGCCGGATCGCTCACCGCGAGATCGGCAAGGATCTTGCGGTCGATCGCCACGCCCGTCTTGGTCAGTCCGGCCATAAACCTGCTGTAGGTCACGCCGTTCAAACGCGCAGCCGCGTTGATGCGCGCGATCCAGAGTCTGCGGAAATCCCGCTTACGGGCCTTCCGGTCCCGGTATGCATACTTGAGCGCGTGGTCCACTGCTTCCGTAGCGGAGCGGAACAGTTTAGATTTTGCTCCCCAGTATCCCTCGGCAAGGTTGAGCACCCGCTTTCTTCTGGCCCTCGTCTTGGGGCCGCCTTTAGCTCTCGGCATTGTCTATTCCTCCTCAAATTTACACGATGCATGATTCATGATGCACGATACATGATGACAACCATTCGTTCTCATCTTGCATCATGCATCCTGCATCATTTACTTCTACTTTACTCCGTACGGCAGCATCTGTTTGAAATTCTCCTGGTTGTCCTTGGTAATTTCAAAATCGCCGGTCAGCCGTCGCTTGCGCGTGGCGTTCTTGCCCGACAGCAGATGGCCCTTCCAGCCTTTGCGCCTCATGAGCTTGCCGGTGCCCGTCACTTTGAGCCGCTTGGCTGCGCTCCGATTGGTCTTCAGCTTCATCTTCATAGTTCATTCTCCTTCCAAAATCTTGACTTGTAGTACCAGCATATATATGGTCAGCAGAGACGGCCTGTCTCCGCAGAATCATGTTCGTTTTATGTTCTCAGGACTCAGGCGAATCTTACGCCGTCTTTGCCTTGGCGCCGAGCAGCAGCATCATGTTCCTGCCCTCCATGCGCGGCGGCTGCTCCACTACGGCCTCATTTTGCAATTCGTTGACGATCCGTTCGAGCACCGCTCTTCCCTGTTCGGTATGGGCCATCTCGCGTCCCCGGAACATGACGCTCACCTTGACCTTGTGCCCTTCTTCGAGGAAGCGCTTGATATTGTTCATTTTGAAATTTACATCGTGCTCGTCGGTCCGCGGCCGGAGTTTGATCTCCTTGACAACGATGACGGTCTGATGTTTTCTGGACTCGTGTGCCTTTTTGGCAAGCTCGTACTTGTATTTCCCGAAGTCCATTATGCGGCAGACCGGCGGTTTTGCCGTAGGCGCCACCTCGACCAGGTCGAGACCCAGCTCTTCAGCTTTTTTGATCGCCTCCCGGGTGTCCAGGACCCCGAGCTGACCTCCGTCGGCATCGATGACCCGGACCTCCCTCACCTTGATCATGTAATTAATCCTCGTCGTAATTTTAGTGATAAACAATCACCCCCTTATCAGTTCAATGGAAGAACTTCTCTCCCGATTGAGTTTTTGTATCGCATTGATAAAATCCGAAACCGGCATGGCGCCGAGGTCTTTGCCGCTCCGTTCGCGGACCGCGACTGCGCTCTGCTGCACTTCTTTGTCACCTATCACGAGGATGAAAGGCACTTTCTCGAGCGTCGCCTCCCGGATCTTGAAACCCATCTTTTCCGAACGGGCGTCCAGTTCAGTCCGGATTCCCGCTGCCAGGAGCCTGTCCCGCACGCCTTTGGCGTAATCGAGCTGCTTGTCCGTGATCGTCACGACCTTTGCCTGCACCGGCGCGAGCCAGACGGGGAATGCCCCGGCATAGTGCTCGATCAGCATGCCGAAAAACCTCTCGAGCGAGCCCAGCAGCGCCCGGTGGATCATGTAGGGCCGGTGCGCCTGGTTGTCGACGCCGATAAAGGTCATGTCGAACCGCTCAGACATGTTGAAGTCGAACTGCACGGTCGAACACTGCCAGAGCCTGCCCAGGGCATCTTTGATCTTGATGTCGATCTTGGGGCCGTAGAAAGCGCCGCCGCCTTCGTCCATCTCATATGTCAGTTGTGTCCGTTCGGCAGCGACCTTGAGCGCCTGCGTTGCCTGTTCCCACATCGCATTGTCGCCAACGGACTTTTCCGGCCGAGTCGCGATGTAGGCCTTGAAATCATCGAACCCGAAGGTCCTGAGCATCTTTACGACGAATTCGAGGACCCGGATAACCTCCCTTTCCATCTCCTCAGGCGCCACGAAGATGTGGGCGTCGTCCTGCGTAAATCCGCGAACCCGAAGCAGCCCGTGCAAGACCCCGGAACGTTCGAACCGGTACACCGTGCCGAGTTCCGCAAACCGGAGCGGCAATTCACGGTACGAGCGGAGTTTGTTTTTGTAAATCATGATGTGAAAGGGGCAATTCATGGGCTTCACATAAAATTCCTGCCCTTCCACATCCATGGAAGAATACATGTTCTCCCGATAAAAACCCAGATGGCCTGATGTCTCCCACAGAAGGCTGCGACCGACGTGGGGCGAGAACACGAACTCGTAACCATTCTTCTGATGCTCGTCGCGCCAGAAATCCTCGATGACCTTGCGGATAAGCGCGCCCCGAGGATGCCACAAAACAAGGCCGCCGCCCACTTCGTCTGTTACGGAGAAGAGGTCCAGGTCCTTTCCGAGTTTCCGGTGGTCCCTGCGCTTGATCTCCTCGAGCCTCGTCAGGTATGCGTCCAGGGCATCCTTGGCCGGGAACGATATCCCGTAGATGCGCTGGAGCATCCTGTTCTTCTCGTTGCCGCGCCAGTAGGCGCCTGCGATCGAGAGGAGCTTGAAGGCCTTGATCTTCGACGTGGCCGGCACATGGGGGCCGCGGCAGAGATCGGCAAAATCAGCCTGTTCATAGACCGAGATGGTCCCGTCAGGCAATTCATTGATAAGCTCGACCTTGTAGGTCTCGCCCCGTTTTTGAAAGAACGACAAGGCATCCGCCTTGGAAAGCACTTTTCTCGTGATTGGAGTCGCCGCCTTGGCAAGTTCGGCCATTTTCTTTTCTATCTTGACAAGATCTTCCGGCGTAAAAGGCCGGTCAAGATCGAAGTCGTAGTAGAACCCTTCTTCAATCGCGGGACCGATGGCGAGCTTTGCCTGCGGGAAGAGCTGTTTTACCGCATGCGCCATGAGATGCGAAGTGCTGTGCCAGTACACTTCTTGGCCCTGAGGCGCGGCAAAGGTGACGATCTCTACCGCAGCATTGTGATCAACGGGGATGGTGAGATCCTGAAGTTGACCGTCTATTTTGATGGCAAGCGCGTCTTTAGCGAGGCGAGAGCCGATCTTCTCGGCAACTTCCTGACCGGTGATGCCGACTGGCATACTTTTCACCTGACCGTCAGGCAGCCTGAGTTGTATTTCACTCATAAGTTAGATGACATCGTTGTGGTCGAATCATGGTAGGCCCGGGCGGTTTCGAACCGCCGACCTCTACCGTGTCAAGGTAGCGCTCTCCCCCTGAGCTACGAGCCTATGGGGTTCCTTTTTCGTAACAAGAGCGAATTTTATGAAATTTCAGAGAGTTTGTCAAGGATAAAAACCCGCCCACTTGATTGTACCCAACCATCCCCTGGCGCCTTGCTGCAAGCATATCAGAGTAAAGCGAAAAAAAGGCCGGTCAAAATCACCGGCTGTAAGTACTTGATTTATGGTGCCCCTGGGGTGACTCGAACACCCGGCACGCGGTTTAGGAAACCGCTGCTCTATCCACCTGAGCTACAGGGGCGGCTTACCGCAAACTCCAATTTCGAATTTCGGATTCGATCATAGCATTCCTTCCAGATCGATCTTCTTTCTCCTGGTGATGGCCCGGAGCTTGTTCAGCGCCTGGGTCTCGATCTGGCGGACCCGCTCGCGCGTGATCCCAAACTCCTTGCCGATGCTGTCCAGGGTCTTGGGCTCGCCGTCGTTCAGCCCGAACCGCAGTTCAATGACCTTCCGTTCGCTGACCGAAAGCTGCTGGAGCCATTCGTCGATATGCTCGCGCCGCCTGATTTCGTCGGAGAAGCTTGCCGGAGACAGGGCGTTGTTGTCCTGAAGGATATCCTTGAGCGTATCCTCTTCCTGGTCGCCGATGAGCATGTCCAGCGAGTACGTTTCGCGCACCACCTGCGAAATGCTCCTCACCTTTTCCACCGTGACCTTCATCTTTTTGGCAATCTCTTCGATCGACGGATCACGCCCCAGGCTTTGCGTGAGCTGTCGCGTTGCGCGCAAGTAAGAATTGACGATTTCGGCGATGTGAACGGGAAGGCGGATGGTCCTCGTCTGGTTGACGATCGCCCGTTCGATGGCCTGCTTGATCCACCACGAGGCGTAAGTGCTGAATTTGAAACCGCGCTGGTACTGAAATTTTTCAACGGCCCTGATCAGTCCCAGGTTGCCTTCCTCGATAATGTCGGAAAACTGCAGGCCGCGGTTGATGTATTTTTTCCCGATGGCGACAACGAGGCGCAGATTCGCCTCGATCATCTTGGCGCGGGCTTCCTGGTCGCCCTGCGCGATCCGTTTCGCCAGCTCCTGTTCCTGTTCGAAGGTAAGAAGGGGGGTTTTACGGATTTCCTTGAGGTAATACTTGATGGCATCGAGGCCCTTCTGGCCGGCACCGCTGTCGGACACGGCTTCAGAAGAGTCTTCGGAAGTCTTTACCTTTTCCTCTTTTTCCTCACTCTCGTTCTCGTTTTCGTCGCCATAGGGCTCGGCGCCCATCAGATCATCAACCGACCGTTCCCTCTCACTCATGAATACCTCGTGGGGCAGGAAATAAATAGAGGCCGCACCGAAGTTCCGTTTTTCTGATCACTACGGGTGACACATCCCTCCCAGTGTCCATCTGTACATCCACACAACGATTAAATACCTGCCGTTACCCGCATATCCTGCACGTACATCACCGGGAGCAGTGTCTCTTTCTTCTTCCCGCGTGATGCCGGTGTCGAAAAAATGGTCGGGGCGAGAGGATTTGAACCTCCGACCCCTTGGTCCCGAACCAAGTGCGCTACCAGGCTGCGCTACGCCCCGACGAATTTGTATACTATACTAAAACTGCTATCGCATGTCAACGAACATTCTTCTTCTTAGCCGCGCCGATAAAATTGTCAAAGGCCTCCTGGTAGTAGTCTTTCTTGGCCCTGATGACTGCGGGAACGCGCTTCATATACAGCTCACGACCTTCCTCAACATCGTTCCTGAGCAGCTCGAAAAAAGTCCCGTTCCTGATTCCCTCGATCACTAATTCCTGGTTGTAGAGTGCGACGTCGGACACGATGATCCGGGCGAAGCGCCGTGCTTTCTCAACCGCCTCGGGGTCCTCCGCATCGAACCGGGGAATGTCGCACTCCTCTTTCTGAAAGATGGATGCGTCGAGGCTGATCGATTCCGGCAATATCGCCGTGGTCTCTGAGCCTTCCACCGGCAACGCCCGGGAGGCCGAGGAGCGCTGCGGCGCCTGGTCGGTGACATTGCGCTCGATCTTCGGCAGCATCCCGTGGTTGAGCAGCGATGGCTCAAATTCCCGTGCCGGCGGCCGCGACACTTCCGGGAGGTCACTGGGTGACGGCTCCGCCGTTTTCGGTGGTGTTGCACCCGCACCCTGATCAGGGGATAAAAGCCTGCGCAGTTTAGCCGGCAGGTAATCCGGGATGTGGTGCTTCTCGATATAATCGTCGGCGCCGTAGAGGCTGGCGGGCGTACGTTTGTACCGCCTTTTATCGTAAACGGACGAGAGGAGGATGATTTTGATCCCCTTTGTTGCGGGATTCCCCTTCAGTCGTTCGCACAGTTCGAATCCATAAATACCCGGCAAGCCGACATCGAGTATCAGCCCCCGCGGCTTCATTTCAGCCGCCTTTTTCAACACCTCAAAGCTGTTTGAAGCCATCTCTACCCGGAAACCGGAACCAGTCAGGATGGTGTGAACCATATATCTGACAACTTCACTGTCATGGGCAACCAATACAAGCGATCCTGTTGACGCCGAAAGAGCCGCCGTTTTCTTCGGGGCCGGTTTCGGTACGGCCTGAGCGGTCTCGTAAAGCGGAAGAATGTTACCACATCTCGGGCATCGAACCTTGACACGTTTGCCGGCAATTTTTGACTCATCAATTTTCAGTTTAGCGCCGCAATCGCATGAAACGATCATAGGTATTGAGATCTCCTCCCGCCCCAGAACGAAACGTCATTCCGTTTGAAGAGACCGATGAGGAGCATGCCGGCGACAAAGCCTGCAACATGGGCGTACCACGCAACGCCGCCGCGGGAACCGCTGTCCAGCATAGCATTCAGGAACTGGAGCACAAACCAGAAGCCCAGGACCATCATGGCGGGTATCTGCACGGTCCTCACATAGAAACCGAAAAAGATGAGTGTCACAACACGTGCCCGGGGATACAAGAGTACGTAGGCTCCCAGCACTCCCGAGACGGCGCCGCTCGCCCCGATCATGGGAACCGCCGAAAGACGGTTCACGTACGCATGGGCATAGGCGGCGAACAGACCGCAGAGTGCATAAAACAAGACGAAGCGGAGTCTGCCCATCGCGTCCTCCACATTGTTCCCGAATATCCAGAGGTACAGCATGTTCCCCGCGATATGGAGAAAACCGCCGTGCAGAAACATTGAGGTGAACAGGGTCGCTGCGACGGGAAACGCATGGTCGGCTACCGGACCCCGCGCGAACAGCTTCGCGGGCACCAGGGCGAAGGACTGCATGAAGAGTTCGCCCGCCATCTTTCCGAGCGTCAATTCATAGACAAATACTGCGATGTTCAGAACAATCAGGGTGAACGTCACGACTGCGAAGCGCTCAGTCGGGTTGATATCTCGTAAAGGAATCAAGCCTGCACTCCATTCATCCGCTCCCCTGCCTCACGCCATGCCTTCCACTCGCACCGGTGAGATAGTGCTCAGTGGATCAAGTCCGCTTGCACAACGGTCTCACTGGCATAGCATGTCATGATTAGCGTCTACGGCCTGTTTCAAGATACAAGAAAACATGAGGTTTGTCAATAAAATGGAACTGCGGGAAGGGTTGCAGATCGGCGGGATGTCCCCGGATAATATGGTCAAAAAAAGACGCTGGCCCCCGGAGGAGCCAGCGCATCTGCTGCATTATTCTAAAGATTGACTTACTAACAATATTATTTACCAATGATATCCGGCCAGCAGGCCAACATGGGTTCCGCCCGCCTTCACGTTTATTCCCGCAATGGTCACATCAGCGTCTGAATACTTTAATTCAAAACCCAGATTGAAATGTTGGCCCAAGGTGAAGTAAAGGCCGCCGTCGAGCCATATGCCGGCGCCGGTGTCACTCTCGTTTGCCTCTCCGCCAAAAGCAGTGACTGTTGCCTCAGCCCGTATGAAGGATATCCCGCCGCCAATGAACGGCTTGACGGGAGCGAGTTCATCAAAAATCTTTCGAACGCCGATATCAAATTCCGATGTCTTGCCTTCCAGCGTCACCGGCCCAAGCGTCGGGTCAAATACTGTTTCTTCATCCGATGAACCCATGAAGTCGATGGCGATACTGATCGGCCAATTCCGCTTCCTGAAATCGATCTCAATACCGAATTCAGGCTGCTCATCGACCGGCTCCCAATCGGCACTGTCGAGCTTCTTTTGGCCGAGGAATGCATTCACATTCCCTGTCCATTCATCCTGGGCTAAGACACCCGATGCGCAAAATAAAGAAAGGAGCACTATCAGAACTACGATTCTATACCGATACGTCATTTTCATTTCCTCCCTATATGATTTTCATGACTCTTCAACCGAAGCGATGAACCTACTGCAACCTGCTGCGGGAGATCCCATGCTGAACGGGATAATAAATCCTTTTCACCTGTATTCCCCAGCCACCGGTGATTCAACTTTTCCCATAAAAGATACGGGCTCGTTACACATCCCATATTCCGGCGTTTCAGTTTTCTCTTTAGTGCATCTCGGTATTGCTATCAAGATCGATAGAGTGGATCCTTTTTCGGTGCCCTGCTGTAGAGCGGCAAAATCCTATCCTGCCCCGCCACCGGAAAAAATCACCGTGAGGACAAGGCTGTGGGAGAAAAAAGAGCAACGGGCATCCTCTACCATGTCCACGGATCCTTGATATAGGGGTTGACATTACTTGATCACGACGCGGCCTTGCACCAAGTATATGAGCAGCACCACCAGAACGGCAACGATCAGAAGTCCTACGATAAGGCCGCCCGCGTCACCGCCTGCCTGGAGCGAGTCCGTACGAGACGCAAGCTGGTGGATTTGTTCATCAGAGAGCTTGTTCACTCGGGACATTGTCTCCTCGGGAGAAAGCCCGTAGTCCTGGAGCATTTGCTGGATAACCTTCGACTCCAGCGCAGTCTGAATCCTGACCAGATCTGATGCCCGGCCGGCAGGAATTTGATCGGACGCAGCAGGGACAAACATTGCCTCGGCCGGCCCGGCAACGGTCGACATGGCCAGCAACACCATGGCAAGATACCATACGATCGGCTTCACGTAAAAAGCATCGAGCATGAACTTCATTGGCAATCACCTCCCAAGTTTTGAAATTCTCATCTTTACCTGACAACTACTCTGTGCCCTGAGACTTGGAGAATTACCACAACGATGATAGCGACCAGGAGGATAAATATCAAAGCACCAGCTCCATCGGCTCCCGCCTGGATTGAGTCCAGGTTCGCGGCAAACTGGTGGACCTGATCGTCAGGAAGGCTGTTAATCCGGGCAAGGGCCTCCTCTGACGACAGCCCGAAATCCATTAACCGCTGTTTGACTACTGCCGTTTCAAGGGTTTTTTGAATGGTGCTTATGTCTGCCTGTCTCACCCCGGCAGCCTGCCCGGAAGGGATGAACATCGCCCAGCCCTGAGAAGGAAGCGTGAGGAGAAATATTGCGAACACAAGATAGACGGCAAGTAATCTAATAAATGTTTTTTTCTTCATCGCGTTCACCTCCTTTCGTCATGTTTGATTTCCGTACCCCAGAATGTTCGGGTTACTGCGCTGAAATTAAACCATGATATCAATAGATTGTCAATAAAAATTCTGTGATATCCGGCACAATGATCGGGGTCCTCATCGTTGTGAAGCCTTGAGCGGCTGCCTATCACAGGGCGAATTATGCGGACGGGAGGCCTTTTTATTGCCTCCGTTTACAAATAGAGATTCCACAGTACGACCGCTTCTGACCGATAATAACCGAAGGTCTTCTCGCGCGAGAGTGTCACAGTGATGCTGTTGTTCGTCGTGATCTTCGCATTCTGGACGAGGGACGCCTTTACGGTCCGGTGCTCATCGCCCGCTATATAGGACATCCAGCGCGCAGAGAGGCCAACTTTCCAGCGCTCCGTCACATTCTTGAGAAAACCGGCGGACACACCCATTCCGAACGCGTAATTGCTGCGCAGCTTGCCGCTCACAGTCAGGTCAGTTTCGCCCATGAGGTAGGATATTCCCAGAAGCGACGTCGGATATGCAAAACCGCCTCCGGGATTCAGACGATACAGCAGCTGCTCCTGGCCGTCGGACATGATCTCACGGTCGAATCCAGTATTCACCTTCCATGAAACGGGCTTGAAGAAAACATCGCGCGGACCGAGCGATACGATATCGATCAACCTCAGCCTCTGCAGCCTAAGCGCGTTCTCCTTGAAATAATACCTGCCGCGCACATCAATGAAATTGATCTGAGCGCCCTCGATATACCCGTCATCCGGGTCGAGCAGGTCGTGATAGGCTGGCCGCCAACCAAGTTCCAGAAAGGAATCGTCTCCGCGGTATCCCGCCCCGGCGCTCAACTTCCCCGGGAGATGTCCGGCCTCGGGCGACACCGGCGCGGGAATGGGAGGAACTTCCGCGGGTGATGTTCCAAGAGTACTCCTCGCCTGCAGCGTTGGGAGAAAACGACGCACGAACTCCTCTTTTCCGAGCTGCTTGCGGGCGAACCGGTACTGGAGGAGTTCGGCCGAGAGGTCCAGTATCCTCATCTTCTCCAGAGGCTCGCCTCTTGTTTCCGTCACGGCCTGAGGAGAAAGTTCCTGGTCAACCACATCGATTGCCGTTTGCTGATCGGCGGAACTCGTGAGCGACGCAATGGTCTGGATCCGCCTCGCCTGGGACGGACGGTACTTTATGGAACTCACCAGACCCTTGTCATTTATGACCCGTACCGTATCGGCCGGGATTACCCAAAACTTCGTTTTGCCCCAGAATGCATCCGTGAGGTTGACGGACGGCCGGGCGGCCTCAAGCAGGAACAGGAGGTCGAAGGAGCAGTTTTCATCGAAAAAGTAGTAGTCGGAATAAATGTCCTTGAGTTCCCAGATGTGCATGAGCATCCTGCGCACTTCTTCTTCCGAGAGGTTGAGCTCATACTCCCAGATGTCGCGGTGCTCGATTTCATTGTATTCGCCGACCTTTTCATAATAGGGAAGAATGGAAAAATACCCCCGGTAAAACCCGAAGATGCCCTTATAGGCATAGATGAAGCCGTTCTTATCCGTCGTCACCGCTGCGTAGTTGACCGCGTAGGAGAGAAGGTCGTTCCGGGCGTTGCCATCAATCCTGATAAGCGTATGCCCGAACATGGAAGCGGGACCGTTGCCGTGAGCGGCGGGAAAAATGAGGACGGCCGATTTTGGATTGACCAGTGCGAGTGCTTCATCAAACTTCGTGCACTGCACGGGCGGAAGCCGGGATTCATCGATATGGAGCCGCTCCTTGAGCCAGGCATAGCGGGCTACGAACCTGCAGCGAAGAGGCTCGGTGCCTTCGTGTTCTTGTTCAAATAAACCCGTCAGGGTCGCTTCCAACTCGGCTTGGGGATCGGTTTTTCCGCCGGCGGCCCGGAAAAAATTCGGATCGTCGATGAGACTGACCCGGTGTGAACCGTGCGGTTTGTAGTGGAGAAGAATGTCCCAGTAACGGCTTTCAGAAAGATGTTGCTCTCGTGAAGCACGCAGGAGCGCGTCCAGATAGTCATCGTGTCCGGCCGGAAGAGCGATGGATGCGCCCGGAAAGCTGAAGGCAAGAACAAACGCAAAAAAAAGGTATACGGACCGCTTCGGTCCGCATACCTTTCCGTCACGCACAAGTAATAACAGACGCATTAATTGGCTGACACCGTTGCCACGTTATCCACGACATTTGCGAGCTCTACGTTCTCCGAGGTGAATATCTTTGCGAAATTTGACTGCAATTTCTGATAAAACTCAGGCCGCTTTTCCGAAGGGATCTGCAGGAGTTCGGCGAATGCCTCGAGCGTTTCGCCTTTGCCCATCGCGATTTCTTTTGCCAGAGTGTCCATGTTGGCGAGTACAAATTCATTCAGACGGTCGTTCTTCGCAAACTTGGAAGGCTGTTTACATTCCGATGTTCCTGACGTAATGCCGAACGTCTGGTTCCCGAACAATCCGTTGGTCGTTGCCTGCAGAGACTGGAGGAGCGTTGAATTATCCGCACTGTTCTTAAAGAGCATGGTGCCCAGGCCGCACCCGGTATTATCGTGCGCCTGGCCCGCACTAGCCGTAAATGCCACACCCATGACAATGACAAAACACAAAGCGACAGCCGATACAACAACAATCTTTTTCATACAATTCCTCCTTTTTGTTATTTCGAACAATATGGCTTATTAAAACTTACTTTCCCTTTTTTGTCAAGCCTGAAATTAGCGCCTAATGAAATTCGCCGGACTAGTTCACATGCCGAGTCAGATAATTGAACAACTGCTTCTCTGGATAAAAAAAAGATCGGGCCGCCCCCGGGAAAAGCACCAAGAGCATCACGACGAGCATTGGGAACATTCCATTTTCCGGAAAACTCATGGATACAGCCTCTATCGAGGAAAGGGCGCAGAAAAAAGCGGGAACGCTTACTGTATTCGTCCGGAAAGACGGAGCATGCTGTCCAGGGAGACTTCAAAGGCCGAGCAGGGCATGGTAATCTGCGTGTGTTCAAGCGCCTTGGGATGGATCTCGCCGATGAAGCCCAGTTCCGTATTGGTCGAGACGATTTTTCCGCAGCGGCCCTGCATGAAAAGCGGATGTTCCGAGGGAATCAGCTTGTAGTCGAGACCCAGGTAATAGAGCAGGATGTCAAGCGAGGAATGCATCTCTGAGAAGTTTGCGCCCGGATGCGAGATCAGTGCGCCAAGATTGAGCCCCGTGCGCGAACCCATGTTTTCGTTCTGGTCGAAAACGGCGACTTCTCCCACTTCAAAGATCCGATGGGGATAGAATGCCTTTGAGCTCGACGTCTCCACGTTCAACAGCGATGGAATGATGCGGTTCCTGAGCACCGAGTAGGCGAGTGACATGACATTGTCAACCTCGACAAGCTTCTCCCCTTCGGTCATCGCGAATTCAAGCTCTTCGCGGGAGCAGAGGATGTTGGACATGATCTCCTGGTAACCGGCGCCGACCATGGTGAGCCGGACCGTGTCCGAGAGCAGTTCGAGAGGTGAAATGGTCCCGACCGTTGACTGCCGGGGCATGACAGGCTCGAATGAGTCGTACCCCCTGCTGATCGCATAATCCTCGACGAGGTCCATGGGATGCATGATATCATCGCGGTAAGGCGGCGCAGCGACGGAGATCCTGCCGCGCTCAACTGTTACATAATGGCCGTAAGCGGTCAAATATTTTTTCACGTCCGCAAGAGCAACGCCCTCGCCAAGACCGGCCGAGAATTTTGCAAGCGGTACTTTGAACTTCCCCGACATATCCGCCGGGAACGCAACCTTCTTCCCCAGCTCGGTGTCGTAGGGATAGGTTACGAGCACTGGTTCAATCTCGGCGCCACGGTCATAAAAGCCCGCAGCAAGAATATTAAGGGTAAGTACCGTCATCCGCATATCCGTGCCCGTCACCTCGATGAGCACGTTCCTGGTTTGCGGCTTCACCTCGCCGATCTCCCGGCTGTTGATGATCGGCGGAAATGAGAGCACGCGGTCCATGCTGTCGGTCAGCACGGGATACTGGGAAAAGGGCTTGACGATGTCTCCGTAGGCAATGCCCTTGGGATGGCGTTTGAGGATCTCGGCTAGCGTAAGTTTCTCCTCAATGCCGAGGGGAGTGAATGAAACCGAGGCTGGTTCTGCAAGCCGGTAGTCCACGGGGAAAACAATGCGGTCAAGTTCATAGATGCCGATCGAGACCGTACTTCGCTTCCTTCCGAAAATTTCGGAGAGCTTGTCCTGGCTCTGGATCATCTGCTCCAGCACGTCTTCGTTCATGCGTAGACCGCTTGCCGTGCATGCCGCAATGAAGGGGCGCACGGACTTCATTGCTCTCGCTACCCGGATCTCCCGTGTCGCCTTCCGTCCGTGGTTGAAGAATGGATAGGTCTCGGGTTTGCCGGACAGGGCGATGCGGATTTGGCGCGCAACGCCCTCGGCCGACCAGAGGTCAGGACGGTTGCTGTCCGACAGCTCTATCTTGAGGTCGTCGGTATCGGTGTTGTATTCCTTGAGCTCGGCCTTTGCAAGCATGAGTTTTTTCTCGAGGACGTCGACGGACAGCTTCCTGCCGATAAGGGAATCGAGGTCGCGCTTTTTAATGTCGATGGTAGGCATGGTTATTTAAATTCCAAATCAAAAATCCCAAATCTCAAATAAATTCCAAATTCAAAGTTCCAATGACCAAAACTATGTAGAATTACTATGGATGGCGGAAAATATTTTCTTTAATTCGCGCGCCTCTTCAAGAAGTTTCAACCCATCCTTTGCACATCCATCATCATTCGTCTCAACGATCAATCTGATCCAATAGGCTGATTCCTTCGCTTCCTTGCGACAGATCTTTATCCTCATTAAAAAATCTTTCTTGCTGAGAGCCTCGTTAGCCTCTATATAATTCGCACCTGTAGAACCGGATGATCTCACAACCTGAACGCTGCATTCTGCGTTCGGTATGGTTTTGGGTAAAGTCCTGACATAGATTGCAATGTTCTTAGCAAATTGAAATGTTCTCTCCTCCAAATCGTACCGTTTGGAATTTTGATTTTGGGTCATTGTGATTTATTTGGGATTTGGAGCTTGTTATTTGGTGCTTAGTCAAGTCTTATTCTTTTCGTTCTTATAAAGTCCAGGTCCCGCGAGAACAGGTCGCGGATGTCCTGGATCCCGAGCGCCACCATGGCCATGCGGTCGAGCCCCAGGCCCCAGGCTATGACCGGCACGTTCACGCCGAGCGGCACCGTGACTTCGGGACGGAACATGCCTGCCCCGCCCAGTTCCATCCATCCGAGTTCGGGGTGCTTCACATGGAGTTCGACCGACGGTTCGGTGAACGGGAAGTATGCCGGCCGGAACTGGAATTCGCCGGCCTTCGCGATCTCCCGGCCGAACAGTTTCAGGAGACCGAGCAGCGCCTTGAAGTTTATGTCCTCTCCGAGCACGATGCCTTCGACCTGGTAAAAGTCGGGCGCGTGCGTTGCATCCACGGCGTCATAACGGAAACAACGTGCGATTGAAAAATATTTGCCGGGGATCTTGGGCCCCGATGCAAGGGTCCGCGCCGAGACTGCCGTACCCTGGCTCCGCAGGATCAATCGCTTGGCGCGTTCGAGGTCGAAGTTGTAGCGCCAGCCCGTGGAACCGGTCTCGCCGCCGTTCCTGTGCGCCGCGGCAACCTGTTTGCCGAAAGGTTGTTCGATCTGTTTCGCTGAAGAAGGCACTTTCACGAAGTACACGTCATGGATGTTTCGTGCCGGATGGAACTGAGGCATGAACAGCGCATCCATGTCCCAGAACTCGTTCTCCACGAGAGGGCCGCGCACCTCCTCGAATCCCATGCCAATGAACTTGTACTTCACGAAGTCGAGGAACTCTTTATAGGGATGTTTTCTGCCGATACTCTGGCGCGGCGGATTAAGGGCGATATTGTAGGCCCGGAACTTTTTGCTCTTCCACGTCCCCTGCTTCAGCATCTCGAGCGTGAGCACCGAAGCCTCTTCAGTGACAGCGCCGCGTTCTTTGATCAGGCTTAGTAGTTGTTGTCCGTCCGGCGTTAGGCTGTAGGAACGGTTCTTCTTCTCGGTGATGCGGAAGATGCCCTTGGATTTTCCTCGTTTGTGGAAGTTCGCCTGAATGATGTCCTGAGTTTCCGCTGGAAATCCCGACAGAGCAAGTGATGGCCCCGCGGCGACATCTTCGATAACCCTGCCGACATAATCATATTTACTGGTGTCGGCATCAGGATTGAGCTCAAGCACACCACCCTGGGCGATTCTGATCACTCCGCTGTTTTTCAGCTCTCCGGTTGCTGAACTGACTTCTGTCGGGTCCAAGCCCCAGGATTGGATGATGTCTTTTACCGTAAACTGTTTTCCTTCCCTGAGCGCGTTGATGATCCGCAGCTCGGGCGTTCCCTTTTCGTGATACTCTTTGCCTGTTTCGGTCAGGGAGACAAGAGACGTGACAGACTCGTCCTTGACTTCGAGCAGGCCTTTTGACTGGAGCCATCCCGATGCCATGTCCAGACGGGACTCATCGAGACCCGATTTGGCGAGGATATCCGTTGCCGGCAATGTCGTCCTATTAATAGTAAAACTAAGAAGGACTTTGGTTTCGAGGGGATGGAGGCTTTCGAGCAGTTTATTCAGTTCAGGAACGCTCATAAGATGCGGATAAGATTAC
>JBLMWN010000035.1:0-4356 GCA_050257255.1 Betaproteobacteria bacterium
ACATCATCGAGGGCGCGCATCGTTTCCTCGATTGGCGTGTCGAGGTCAGCGCCGTGAATCTGGTAGAGGTCGATGTAACCCAGTTTCAGCCACCGCAGACTGGCGTCGACAGATGACATGCTATGGCCTCGCGATAAGCCGACCTCGTTCGGCCCGGGCCCGGTGCGGCCACGTACTTTTGTAGCCACGATGATCTGATCGCGCGGGCGACCCAGCGAAGCAAGGGCCGCGCCCACGTGCTTCTCTGATTAACCTTCCGAATAGACGTCTGCCGTATCGATAAAGTTCACGCCGGCATCAAGCGCCGTGCCGATGAACACCTCAGTTTCGGACGCGGAAAGCTTTCCGATGACCTCCCAGAAACCCTTTCCGCCGAATGTCATCGTCCCGAGACACAGTTCAGATACGTACAGACCGGTTCTTCCCAATAGACGATAACGCATAACTTAGCTCCTTTCCGCTTGTCTGTTCAAACGAACCTGCGAACTATAGTCGTATAGGAGACTGATTTGGTCTCTTTTCATAAGGAAATCATAGCAGATATCTTAGAAAATGGTAAGAGCGTGAGAAAAAATCGGCGATGAAGCTTATATTTTAAACTCGAAGACCAAAATGGCCTCTCTGCCTGGATGCAAGCGCATGCCTTAGGGAGTAATCGGGAGATATGGGGATGCAGGGAGCATAACGGTACTGGTATAGACAACCGGTATAAGGGCACAGGAAAGCCTGGAGGACCTGCAGTCTTACGCAGCCGATTTCTGCCTTTTATGTATGCTGTCGTCGATAAATTTTTTCTATTGCATGAATGCTGTCGATTTCTCGGGGCGACTTGTCATTCCTGATCCTCGATATCCGTGCAAACCGGAGGGCAAAACCGGATTTATAGTGCGGGCTCTTTTGCACGTCTGAAAACAGGACCTCCACCACAACCTCCGGCTTCACGAACACCGCCCACCGGTTCTCACCTGCTTTAAGGTTGAGCAGCCGTTCGGTCATCTCCTTAAGCTCCCGGTCGGTAAGGCCTTTATAGGTCTTACCCACGGGAAGATAGGACCCGCTCTTTTCATCCCGTGCCGCAAGATGATAATTGCTCAACCACCCGTGTCTTCTGCCGTAGCCCCATTCCGCTGCGATGATGACAAGATCAAGGGAGACTACTTTCTTTATTTTCAACCACGCCTTACCCCGGGCTCCGGGCGTATAAAAACTTGAAAGCGTCTTAGCCACTACCCCTTCGTACCCTTCTTCAACCGCCTTCCTGAAGAATGCCTCTCCTTCTTCACTATTTACAGGAATGAGCCGGGGCACCAGGCGAAGAGAGGCCTGTTCGAGGACCCTCCAACGATCCTCATAAGGAATATCGATAAGAACCTCGCTGTCTTTATAAAGAATGTCGAAGAAATAAAGGCGCACAGGAATTTCTTGCTTCAGCTTTTCTACTTCCCGGACCCTACCGAGCCTTCTCATCAATACCTGGAAAGGACGGGGCGCCCCTTCGGAATCGACGGCAATTACTTCCCCTTCAAGGATCGCCTCCTTGCTATGCACGGTCCGCACGATCTCATCGACGATCTCCGGCATGCTCGCTGTTATGTCGGTGAGATTTCTCGAAAAGAGGCGGCACCTGTCGACCTTCTTATGAATCTGTACCCGTACGCCGTCGAGCTTGTATTCCAGAGCAAAAGGATCTTTCGCAGTGTCAAAGACACTGCTCACGCTCTGCGCCATTTCCGCAAGCATCGGTTTGATGGGCCGAAAGAGAGTTAGGCCGATCCTTTTCAGACCTTCTGCGCCTTCGAAAATGCTTGTCTTTGCCGTTTCCCCGATATCGCCAGTCAGCATTGAAGCTCTT
Organism: Betaproteobacteria bacterium; assembly: GCA_050257255.1. Classification (GTDB taxonomy): domain Bacteria; phylum Nitrospirota; class UBA9217; order UBA9217; family UBA9217; genus JAJYKN01. The sequence continues at coordinate 1,853 of JBLMWN010000035.1, forward strand.
CTCAGCAAGGCGCCGTCGATTGCAAGCGTGCTGGACAAGGCCTCAAGGATCATTCCCTCGTCAACGCCGTGGCGCATCTCGCCGATCACGTTCTTGACGATATATTTTGCCTCAAGGGGAGACGCCTTCCTGAGAAGGCCTGAAAGCAGTTCACGCTTTTTCAATCTCGACCCTGTTCCCACTGTTTCTGCGATTTTTTCGAAGGCGAGAGAAACATCCTTGATGGTGAGCCGTTCTCCCAACGAGATGAAGCCGCTCTTCTCAAGCAGCACGCGAATCGCTTCGCCGAAGTCAGGGGCTTCTGAAAAGGACTCATTATATTTCCGCGTGTCGCTTCCGATAAGATCGGGTAACAATTCGATGATGGAGGCGCCGCTCACGTCCAACGGTCTTTTGGGAAATGCCTTGCCCAGGATGAGATTAACCGCCGGAGGAACCTCGTCCCAAGGAAGCCCCTTCAGGAAGAGACCCGCCAGATGGGCAATTTCTTTCCTTTTCTTTGTTTTTTCCAGCACCTCGCAGAAGGCGGAAAGTTCAGAAAAGAGAGTGCCAGTCATAGTCAAAATATAGCGCTTACCTCAGGCCTTGTCACGAGGGAAAGGAAGTTACATCATTTGGCGCTCTTGAAAAAGCATAGGGTGTGAGCTGGATCCTTCTTGTTTAGGTGCCGGCCGGAGATTAAAAAAGGCCCGCAAACTGACGTCCGCAGGCCGTATTACTCATCTAACATAAGAAGTTATTCTCATCGCGGTTGTTATGCTCATCGTTGTTATATTTCTTATATTTCTAAGGAGAGTGTACGTGGGACAGTGCTGGAATAATAGGAGATACGCCGAGAATCCCGGATTTTATAATTCCGTAAGAGTCAAAAATTTGCTTCTTTCTTGCGTTGACTGCCAATTGTTTGGGCGTGCCGAATAAGTGTCAAGGTTAATCTTATGCCCCCTCCTCGACAGGCGTGACTTCGATCTCCAGGCGTTCCTGCCCACGGAGAACGGTTACCTTGACTGGCTTGCCGATCGGCCAGTCAGAAAGAAAGCGATGGAGATGATCCACGCTCGATACCTCGGTGCCATTAATGGTCACGATGAGATCACCGACACGCATACCGCCCTGTGCGGCGGGACTGCCACGCTCAACCGATAGAACCTCAACGGCAAATTCTCGTGCAAGGCCGTGAAAGCGCACCATCCTGCGGCTCAGCGGCCGTTGTTGAGCGGCAATGCCCATGTGTCCTCGCCGTACCCTGCCATGGGTGAGCAGCTGGGACACGATCCACTTAGCGGTGTCGGAGGGGATGGAAAAACCGATGCTCTGGGCGCCCATGATGATCGCCGTATTGATGCCCACGATCCGGCCCCGTGAATCGACGAGCGGCCCGCCGGAATTTCCCGGATTGAGGGGGGCCGTATGCTGGATGATGTTCTCAATGAGCCTCCCGTCCCGGCTCCGCAAGGCCCGACCGAGGGCACTCACCACGCCGGTTGACACCGTGGATTGGAAGCCGAAGGGATTGCCAATGGCAATCACAAGCTGGCCTACGCGCAGCGATGCCGATTCGCCCAATGTGGCAAAAGGCAGGTTCGTTGCGTCGGCGCGAATCACGGAGAGATCGGTGGCCGGGTCCATGCCCACGATGGTCGCCGAGAGCGTCGTGCCGTTTGTAAATGAAACGGTCAGCTGTTTCGCATCATGGACAACATGGTCGTTCGTCAGGATATATCCGTCGGGTGCGATGATAACGCCCGAGCCTGCTCCTAGGGGTTCCTCCTCTTCTCCCCGTGACGGTTTGCCGATCGAAATGCTGACGACAGCAGGCCCGACAGCCTCCGCCACGGTAATAACTGCCCGCGAATACGCATCTAGGAGCTCCACGTTGGATTTCTCCGCCGTGCTTACCTCGCAGGGGCCCCGGGCGTTCTGTTCACCGGTTTCTTCGCTTATCAGTTTGAGCGCTCTTTGTGTCCGGTCATCCATCGTTGTTCGGTTCCTTCAGGTTCATGAGGAAGACGAAGTCATATCATTCTTTTTTAACTTTATCACAACATGAGCAAAGAATCCACCGAGTGCCTACTGCTGGAGGAACACTGAGGGGCCGGTTTATTGATAAGATTTTTGAGAGGGGAGTTCTTTCAATGCGGATTTTGGATTGCGGCATGTTAATGAAAGTTCGGAGTGCGCGGAACACGCTTCATAATTCACCCGTCTGAAGATTGTCCGTCGCACGCAATCTTGAGCTTGGCCAGAGCCGCGAAGTTATTTTTGGAATGCCTCCTTCCGGTTTTAGGTATAGCTTAGGCTGCATCCCCCTCCACTACAGGGGAAGGCTTATCGTAAAGCGGGAGCCCTTCCCGATTTCGCTTTCCGCCGTGAGGCTCCCCTTGAGTTTCTTGATAATACTGTAGCTCACGGCGAGGCCCATGCCCGTCCCCTTCTCTTTTGTGGTGTAGAACGGCTCGAATATCCTGCCCAGATGCTCTTTGGCGATGCCGGCTCCCGTATCC
>JBLMWN010000036.1:0-3436 GCA_050257255.1 Betaproteobacteria bacterium
GGGGACGAAAGAGTCGATTCCGAAATGAGCGAGACCGTTCACCTTGTCATGTATGTCGTTGCGCGGCATTTCCTTGCCGATGTAACGGAACTGTTTTTCCGTCTTAAGCACGGGGTTCTGCGGCACGGCCAGTTTTGATGCGGAAGCAGCCAGCATGCCGTAGCCGAGGGCTTTCGCGCGTTTCGCATGCCTCACCGTTCCAAGCTCCGTCGTGCACTCGGCGGCCGGTACCTTCCACTTCTTAGCGGCTGCCTGGACGAGCATTTCGCGGGCAGCGGCGCCGGCGAGCCTGAGCGGAGCGTACATGTGCCGGACGCTCGTGCTTCCCCCGGTCAACTGGAAGCCGAAGACCGGGTCATTGTATGCGGCATCGGCCGGAGCCGACACCACGCGAACGTTTTTCCAGTCCGCGTCCAGCTCGTCGGCAACGATCATGGGAAGCGCCGTGTGCACGCCCTGGCCCATCTCGGATTTGTTCACGGTCACGACGGCGGTATTGTCGGGACGCACTTCGAGCCAGACATTCGGACGAAAGGAGTGCCCCGTCTTTTCCATCTCTGCGGCGGAGAGCAGGCGGAAACCGGAGGGCGACGAGGCAACGGCAACGGCAAGGCCGGTGCCAGTCATTTTGAGAAACTGTCTTCGGGTAAGGTCGGTCTTCATTTTTTCCCTCCTGCTGAAGCGAGGCGAATGGCGCTCTTGATCTTGGTATATGTGCCGCAGCGGCAGAGGTTGCCGTTCATGAGCTCCACGATTTTTGCGTCCGACGGATGGGGATCTTCATTCAGCAATGCGGCGGCCTGCATGATCTGGCCCGCCTGACAGTAGCCGCACTGGGGAACCTGCTCTTTGATCCATGCCTGCTTGACCGGATGGTTTTTCGGAAGCCCTTCGATGGTGGTAATCTTCTTGCCCTGTGCCTCGCCGACCTGCGTCTGGCAGGAGCGCTGCGCCTTGCCGTCGATGTGCACGGTGCAGGAACCGCACATGCCGATGCCGCATCCAAACTTGGTTCCCGTAAGCTTGAGCCGCTCCCTGATGATCCAGAGCAGAGGCACATCGGGCGCCACATCAACTTCGTAGGCTTTGCCGTTTACTTGAAGACGGATCATGAAACACCTCCTGTTGTCACGCGATCTCTGCTAAAAAGGTTTCAAATATGTTCTGATTCAGAGAATGCTAATGCGGCCTTGCGAAATTCAGCCATATGCTAAAAGCTTATCATCGGCACACTGCTTGTCAAGGGCGAGGGAGGAATGATATGCTGCCTAAGTATCAGGCAGAAGGGGGCTGTAGCGAGGGACTATCAAAAATCATTGACGGCATCAATCAGACTTCTGAGCCTGCCGAAGTCATGGCGGTTGAAATCCATAACGAGCCGCGGCAGGTCGACAACATCGGCGTCTTCCCGTTCAGCCGGGAGTGCTTGAGAGGGCACGATATCCCCCTGGGCCAGCAGGATGTCTTGAAATTTTTCCTTCAGCTTTCGGATGTTCTCCTGGCTGAGCTGTGAGGTAAGCCTGAGTACGAGCTGGCCGTCCACATATCGTATACTGTGGTAGCGGCTGTAGAAGCGGTTGATCTTTGCGACCGCAGCTTCTGCGGATTCGACGCGGTCGAAGAGCGCGAGGTCGGTCTTGCTGATATAGTCGCGCGTCAGAAGCTCTTCCTCTACGAATTTGATGAATTCGGTCCAGTACGAGCGTGTCGGATCGTCCACAAGCACGAGTGGCATAGGATTGCGCTTCCCGGTCTGGACCAGCGTGAGCGTCTCCATGGCCTCGTCGAGGGTGCCGAACCCGCCGGGAAAGAGCGCCACGGCGTCGGCTTCCTTGAGAAAGGCCACCTTGCGGTTGAAGAAGTATTTGTACGTTATGAGCCGCGGGTTGCCTTCGAGCACGGGATTCGGCCTCTGTTCGAAGGGGAGTCGGATATTCACTCCAAAGGAATGCTCCGGACCAGCACCCTCGTTTGCAGCCTGCATGATGCCGGCCCCGCCGCCCGTGATGACCATGTAGCCTGCCTCGGCGAGTTTCCGACCGAAGAGCTTCGCCATCTCGTAGGACTGCTCCCCCGGCCGGGTGCGCGCCGAGCCGAAGACCGTGACTTTTCGCTTGTCGCGGTAGGGACCGAACACCTTCGAGGTGAACCGCATCTCCTTGAGCGTCGTGTTCATGAGCTTAAGGTCCGCGCTCTCATCGTCTTCCTGGCCGGCTTTGAGCGCGGCAATGATCATTTCGCGGACATATTCAGGACGGCGGATTCCGTCCGCCAGTCTCAGCATCTGATCGATGGCCTCGTCTACGGGGCCGTTTGTCCTGGTAAAGTGCAGTTTCATAATTTCGTCATGCTCCCGGTGAAGATATCTGGCCGTTAGAAAGAGAATATCATATTAAAACTTTTTAACAACTTTGTCGAGGGGAGAAAAAAGAAAAGGCATCCTTCGCGCGCTATACTTTAAAAAAGGTATGCCTCGCAGACGGGTGAATGTATCGACTCGGCGTGCGGACGTCAGACAAGACGATGGAGCATCAAATCACCGCGGTGAGGGAAAGTATAGGCCATGGAGAGGACGGCGAACAATTCTCTGAAAGGAAAAACGATCCTGATAACCGGCGCAAGCATCGGCATCGGAAGAGAGGACGCCTATCTTTTCGCCGAGGAAGGCTGCAGGCTTGCGATCACGTACAACACGCATAAGCATGAAGCTGAAGAGACGGCTGCAAAGTGTCTCGAACTCGGCGCTTCGGACTGTCTCACCGTCCACCTCGATATCATGGACGATGAGAGCATCACGCGCGCCCTTCGGAAAGTCGTGTTCGCCTTCGGCCGAATCTCCATCCTGATCAACAATGCAGGAACGGTCGTATGGAAACACCTGGGCGAACAGAGCTTCCGCGACATCGAAGTTCAACTCCGGACGAATCTTGAAGGACTGATAAAACTGACGAGGCTCAGTCTCCCGCATGTCCGGGAGATGATCATCAACATCGCGGGCGGGGCCGGTCTTGCCGGGTACGAATACCTAACCACCTACTGCGCGACAAAGTGGGGCCTTCGGGGCTTTACCAAGGCCCTTGCCCAGGAACTGCCCGGCAGGAAGGTTTATGCTGTCAACCCGGGAGTCACGGCAACGCAGATGAATGACTTTCAGGGAATGCCGCCCCGGCGGGTCGCTGAAGTGGTTGTGAACCTCGCCAAAGGCATGTATGATCTCGAGTCGGGCGATGACGTGAACATCCGGGACTATATTCGATGACCATGGCGCCCCATTCATTCCCTCGTTCATTGCGATAAACCAAATGGCGGACAATCCTTACAACATTGTTCTGGTCGGAATCCCCGGCTCAGTCAAGAGCACCGTGGGTGTGATTCTGGCCAAGCTGATGTCGCTCAACTTTGTTGATACCGATGTTATTATCCAAACACAGCAGGG
>JBLMWN010000037.1:0-11348 GCA_050257255.1 Betaproteobacteria bacterium
CTTAACACCCTGTCCGGCACCCTAACCTGAGTGTCCAAACACAGGGGGGCAGTTCACATTTTTAAGTGCCCTTTATGTAGTTATACACATCTTTTAACATTCCGTCGAGGCAGGCGTATTCTCTATTTCCTTCTCGGGCAGTTCATGACCGAACAATGAGCACAATTCTCCTCGTTGTCCTTTTCCATCCCGAAGGGGATCATCTCACCGCATTGGCAGACCCAGCCGTCGGAAGTCTTCGTTTGTAGTTGTTCATCGCAAAAGGGGCAGACAAGCATTGTGGTATTCTTCCTAATTGAAATTTACTCCACAATGCGGGCGTTAAGGTATGATATACATCACATCTCAGGGTTGACCTTCATCGTATCGCCGCCGCTCTGCTCTCTGTCCCGGCAGTTCTTCGCCGTCTGTCCACGACGACCGAATGCGACGGAATCACATTCCGGCCTCTGAAGTTAAACAATTGGGCCCGAGCGCCAGTTCTTTATATTCAAAACTTGATAACAAGGGAACGGATGACAGCCTTTAAACAAAGCACAAATGCAGCGACGATGGAGGTATAGGATGAAGACAGTAAAGCCATTGCTTTTTGCGATTCTCATGGTGTTTCTCTGGATATCAGCGGCAGCAGCTGATGAGAAAGGAGGGCAACCCGTAGTCACCGGCCCGACCGTGGTCTATATGGCCAAATTCCCCATCACCATGGGACAAGGCGAATATGATCTGCTCACGATCATACAGGATTTTCCGGCGGGAGCGGGGGTCGCGAACCATAAGCACGGCGGGCACGTGCTCGTAACAGTGCTGAGCGGCGAGATGACCCTGCGCGAGAAGGGCGCTGAGCGTATAGTAAAAACAGGGGAAAGCTGGACCGAACGTCCCGGCAATGTCCATGCAGTCGTGAATGCAGGCACTGATACTGTGCGAGTCGCAATAAGCATTTTGTTACCGAAAGGGGCTGAGGTCACCACAATGGTGAAGTAGTAGGCACGCGCAAAGCGGCGCTGCGGGCCGGCGCAGGTTCACATTATTACGTCATTGAACGCGCCGATGAGCATACGAAAAAGCCGGCAAGGGAAAAACCTCGCCGGCTTTTCTGTGTGACAATGGCCGCCAGATCGAGAAATAAGACCGCTTCATCGGTAAGGCGACTATTCCTTCAGTGCATTCCCTCCGGTGCGCATCCAGCGTGCACGTTCACGGATTTGCAGGCGACGGATGACAATCCGGCTGTCCAGCCGGACACTCCTCACGCGCCTCAACCCGCTCGGTTGCCGGTTTGAAGAGCGAGAAGAAAGTATAAGCCAGAAGCAGGGCGGTTACTATCACCGTAACGTGAAACGCATATTCGATGGCGATGAGCCCGTTGATATTCAGCGCATTGTGAATGTGCAGATTGTCATGAGGCCACCAGGAGACGAGGAGCCATACGAGCGAAACATACATGGCCACGGCAGCTTTTCCCGCCCCTCCCGCAAGCTGTTTAACCAGGCGCCATCCATAAAAGACGAACGCGATGCCGAACCCGAAGGCCAACGCTTCGATCGCCGACAGCACGATCAAATACGGCAACTGTGCCTGGTTCGGCTGAATCTCGGGTGACGGCGGCCAGATTACGGGCCCGAGGAGAAAGGCCGGGATTCCGACGATAAGCGTTATGAGCAACATTTTCCACCTTGTTTTCATATCAGTGTTCCTCCTTCCCGGCCGTTGTATGTCTATCCGGCCGTGATAGTTTTATAGTTTCATTATATCATAACTATGAAACGAACAATCATGTCAGAACCGGGATTCACAACGTCCAGGTTTGGAAAGGAACCGGGCAACCGAATAACATCTTTCGGTCAGCATCCTCCAGTGCTTGTTTTTATTTTCTCTTGAAAATCGTAGAATCATATCTTTCTTCTCGTGTTGCTTAAGTATCTGACTGCTGCCCTCTCTTCGCTGTTCCCCATGACCGCATGTCAGATGTCAAAAAACAAGGCCGGCAGAAGTGTTTCCGCCGGCCTTTAATCTGGTTCCGCGAGCCGCCTACCCGCCGATATATCCGCCGGAAAAGTCCGTCGGGAATGTTTCAGCAGTCCCCACCGAAACGGAGTTCTCTTCATACTCGGCCGAGCCCTTCCAGTCATAGGGGCAGGCGTGCGACAGGATCTGAAGCTTCCACTCGATCTGGTCGACGAGTTCGTGGAGATGCCGATCATACAGCCCGAAGAGCTCATCTTCCGCCTGGTAGTCGCGTGCGAGCTGGTCCTGCAACGCCATGATCCTTTCTTTCATGCTCTCGAGTTCGATATACACGTCATCGCAAAACCCCTTTTTCATATCTTTAACAGTCGCCATAATTGCCTCCTTTACGCTATGGAGCGGCCCCCCCTCCGCGTGCGCATTGCTTAATTATCATAAATAAAGTATATCACGATCCCTGCAACGGCTGGAGAAGAGCAGCGGCCTGCATTCGATCGCCTTTATCACGAAAGAACCAAAATTGTCTTGCCATTTTGAGAGGAATTTGATTTTATAATGATAAGCACCGTCCAGTTATGCAGAAACCATGAAAACAGCCTTCATCTATACCGATGAATTCGCCGGGTTTGATTACGGGTCCGGCCACCCGTTAAAGCCCTTCCGCTTGAAGCTCACTTATGAACTAATCAAGGCCTGCCACTTGCTCGCTTCCCCTGATCCGAGGCTGATCAAACCTCCTCTTGCGCAGCCGGAAGATTTGCTGACCTTTCACGCCCGGGAATACATCGATGTCCTCGAGGCCGCTAACAGCGGCATGGCCGTGACGGGCGCCGAAGCCTTCGGACTCGGTCCCGGCGACAACCCCGTATTCGCCGGTATGTTTGACTGGTCGAGACTTATTGCCGGTGCATCACTTAAGGCAGCAGACCTCGTTGACAGTGGCGAGGCGGGGGTTGCGTTCAATATCTCGGGCGGACTTCATCATGCGCATGCTTCACAGGCCTCGGGGTTCTGTTATGTCAACGATCCCGTGCTCGCCATTACGTCCCTGGTCGGCAGAGGAAGAAGAGTCGCCTATATCGACATCGACGCCCACCACGGCGACGGCGTCCAGGAGGCGTTCTACGAAACTGACAAGGTTCTGACCATTTCCCTGCATGAAACAGGAAAAGCGCTCTTCCCAGGTTCGGGATACGAGCATGAGATCGGCTCGGGTGCGGGGAGGGGATACAGCGTGAACGTCCCGCTGCCGCCGGAAACCGACGACGAACTCTTTGTCCATGCCTTTACTGAAATCGTTTCCCTGCTCGTAGAAGCGTTCAAACCCGACATCGTGGTGAGCCAGCTTGGTGTCGATACGTTCCGCACGGACCCGCTTGCCCACTTGAATGTTACAATGAACGGGTTTTGCCGAGTCGTCAGGATGATCAAGTCCATGGCCCCGAAGTGGGTGGCCCTGGGCGGAGGAGGATATGATATAACAAACGTGGCCCGGGCATGGACCCTTGCCTGGGCGATCATGAACGACAGGGATGCGCCCGATGAGATCCCTGCAGCCTTTCTCCGGCAGTATCCCGGCGCCGGTTTCCCCAGCAGAAAACTGCGGGATGAACCATTTGCCGTAGGGGGGAAAAGGAAGGAGGCAATGAGGAAGGAAGTGGACAGGGTGACCGGGTATATCAAGGAACATGTGATACGGAGACTTTGAACCCAAAATTCAGAAATTCAAACGTTCGTCTTATCCCCTCGGCACCTATAGTAATGTCACAGCAAGTCCACTCTCACAATCGATAGGACTGTTCGAGGGCAGGCTCCAACCTCTGGTCCGTTGGGAGAGGACAATTACTTCAAAATCTGAAATAGATTGTTGTAGTCATCAGTCCAGACGCGAAGGCCGGGCCGGGAGGCGGGTTTTCTGGCGACCTTGGTCACGATCGGGGCCGTGATGGGCTCCGACGAAAGAAGCGCCCACAGCGCAGGGAAAATATTATGCTGCATGTCGGACGATGATGAAACGACGAGACTATGCTTGCCGAGCGCCGCGGCGAGCTTCTCGACGACAGGTTCCACATCAAGGTGGGTGTTCGCGATATTGAGCGCCAGGATGCCGCCGGGCTTCAAATGCCGGAAGTAAAGCTCCAGGGCCTGTTGCGTGATCAGGTGGACGGGGATGGCGTCACCGGAGAAGGCATCGGCGACCAGAAGGTCGTACTCTTGGTCGGGCTCGCGTTCGAGCGAGAGGCGTCCGTCTCCGAGAATGACGTCAACGGTGCCGCGGCAGTCCGTGAGGTAGGTGAATTCGCTCCGGGCGAGTTGTTCTACCAAAGGATTGATCTCGTAGAAGCGGAACACGTCGCCCGGGCGGGCATAGGCGGCGAGGGAGCCTGCGCCCAGGCCGATGACGCCCACGCGCAACGTCGGTGACGTGATGCGAAGGTATTTTTCGGCACGGTAAATGCCGGAGTCAGGGCCGTAGTACGATACGGGTGTGCTGCGTCGCGTCGGGGCAGTGTACTGAATGCCGTGGGTTACCGTGCCGTGAACGAGCGCACGGATTTCATTCACCGTTCCCTTGCGGTATTCATTCACGCGGAGTCCGCCGTAGAAGTTCCTTGCCATCACCCGCACTTTCTTACCATAGGCCCTCACCGAATGCCCGGATGCGAAGAGGACGGCGGCAGCCGTTGCTGCAATGGCAATCATAACGAGCCGGCTCCGTCGGTTCTCCGGAATCAAGAACAGCAGCGCGGAACAGAGGACGAGCGTGATCGGGAGTTCGAAGCAGGCCGGCAGGAGCCGGGGCGCGGCAAGCCCCACGAGCACGCCGCCCAAAGCGCCGCCGGCGGAGAGCATGAGGTAGAAGGAGGTCAGATGCTGCGGGGGAGGCTTACGTTTCACGAGCTCGCCGTGCAGGAATAGGCAGACCAAAAAGAGTCCCGAAGAAAAGGTTGTAATGACGAGCTTGATGTTCGTGTGCGAGTTCCACTTCGCAAGGCCGTAGGCCATGGCTGCCAGGGCCGCAAGCATGAGCCAGATGAAGACGGTGCGGCGGTAGAGCCGCTCGTAGTCGAAGGTCAGGATAAAGGTGAGGAGGTAGAGGCCGAGCGGCAGAACCCAGAGGAACGGAATGGAGGCCACGTTCTGCGTCAGATGGTTCGTGACCGACAAAAGGAGTGTCACCCCGCAGGCGGCGAGGAGGAGCCAGAGGACCTTTTCGCGCGTTTTGGGCGGACCGCAGTCGGCGACAGCGCTCCCGGATTGCGTAGGCCCGCAGGCGACGGCATGATCCCGCCGGCTCAGAAAAGCGGCGCTCATGCCGAGCGCCGCAAAGATTGCGAAGGCCGATGACCAGCCGAAAGACTGCTGGCAAAGGGGCACGTTCGGCTCCAGGAGCAGAGGATAGGCCAGCAACCCCAGGAGGGAAGCCAGGTTCGAGAGAGCGAAAAGCCGGTAGGGCAGCGAGGCCCGGTATCTTCTGGCATACCACGCCTGCATGAGCGGGCTCGTTGCGGAGAGCAGGAAGTAGGGGAGCCCGATCGAGACGGTCAGAAGGACGAGAATGCGGAGGCCCGGATCTTCATCGCCGGCAGGCTTAAACGCGAGCGACGGCGCTATGGGCAGGAAAAGAAGGCTCGCCGCAAGAAGAAATATGTGAATGACCGCCTGCGTCTTCGGTTTCAGAAAACGGACAGACCAGTGGGCGTAGAAGTAACCGCCGAGCAGCATGCTCTGAAAAAAGAGCATGGCCGTGATCCAGACTGCAGCGGACCCGCCGAACCAGGGAAGGATCATCTTGGCGAACAGGGGCTGGATCTGGAAGAGGAGAAAGGCGCTCAAAAATATGGTCACGGCGTAGAGTGCCATATCGGGAAGGAGTATAGCACACGAAGCTCAAAGAGTCGCGGGGAAAAAACTACCTGCTCAATGCAGGGTTTCTTAGTTCGTAAATTCATAATTCGTAATGAAATGCTACAATTGAGATATGATGTCCGGCCGGGATAGGGAAATGAAGCAGAAAATCAGCGCAGGCGTTCTGATGTACCGAAAGGGGAAAAACGAGATCGAGGTCTTTCTCGTGCACCCGGGCGGGCCCTTTTTTATGAAAAAAGACGCGGGTGCATGGTCCATACCGAAAGGTGAAATCGGCGAAGGAGAGGACCCTCTTGGCGCCGCAAAGCGGGAGTTCGAGGAGGAAACGGGATGCAGGCCGGAAGGCTCGTTCCTACCGCTCAAATCAGTAAAGCAGAAGAGCGGCAAGATCGTATTGTCCTGGGCCGTTGAAGGCGACTGCGACGCGGATTCCATTACGAGCAACACGTTCAGCCTTGAATGGCCGCCGAAATCAGGCAGGACTCAGGAGTTTCCGGAAGTGGACAGAGCCGCGTGGTTCACGATCGGAGAAGCAAGGCAAAAGATCAATCCTGCGCAAGCTCCTCTTCTGGATGAGTTATTGATCGTTTCATTTGGAATATAACCGGAATATTATATCGTCCCGCCGGAACCCCTCCATCTCAACCGCAATTCTCCTGTCAGGCATTTCCAATCTTACCGCGGGGCCTTGAAATATAAGCAATGATTTGGTACATTACTCTCCCGGAACGTCATCATGACTTTCGCGAGGGAACGGGTGTGCTCTCAGGCGAGGTTGGTATAGCCCGCCATAATAGCCCGGGCCCGTTGCAATCACCCACGAAAGACAGCAATGAGCGGGATATCACACTGAAAACACCTTTGGAGGCATCGCTATGACCGTCGAGAAAATGGAATTCAAGACCGAAGTAAAAGAACTCCTAAGCCTCGTGATTCACTCCCTCTACTCCCACAAGGAGATCTTCCTGCGCGAGCTGATCTCGAATGCCTCCGACGCCATCGACAAGGCGCGATACGAAGCGCTCACGAACAAGGACATCCTGGACAACTGCGGCGAATGGAAGATCAAGATTCACGTCGACAAATCGGCCGGCACGATCACAGTGAGCGACAACGGCATCGGCATGACGCGCGATGAAGCGATCGAGGAACTCGGGACCATCGCCCGCTCGGGCACCAGGGAGTTCCTGCGCCGGCTCCAGGATGCGTCGCAGAATGACCGGCCCGGACTGATCGGCCAGTTCGGCGTGGGGTTCTACTCATCGTTCATGGTAGCGGACAAGGTCGCCGTTATCTCTAGGAAGGCCACGGAGAAGACGAAAAAGGCGATCAAATGGGAGTCCACCGCCGATGGATCGTTCAACATCGACGACGCGGAGAAGGACCGGGCCGGTACGGACGTGATCCTGCATATGAAGGACGAAGAGAAGAAGTACCTGAACGAATGGGAGATCAGGGATATCATCAGGAAATACTCGGACTACATCGCGCACCCCGTGATGATGGACATCGAACGGGAGAAGGAAGATCCCGCCGACAAGAACAGGAAGATCAAGACCACGGAAGAGGAGACCCTGAACTCACGGAAGGCCGTTTGGCTGAAGGACCAGTCGGAGATATCGACCGAGGAGTACAACGATTTCTACAAACACTTATCCCATGACTTCGGCGACCCGGCCAAGGTGATCCATTTTCGCGCTGAGGGAACGTCGGAATTCACGGCCCTGCTCTACATCCCCGAGAAGGCGCCTTACGGAATCCTGTACCGCGAGTACGAGATCGGGCCGATGCTCTATGTCAAGCGGGTCCAGATCATGGACCACTGCGAGCAGCTCCTCCCCGAGTACCTCCGCTTCGTGAAGGGCGTGGTGGACACCTCTGATCTGCCGTTGAATGTTTCGCGCGAGACCCTGCAGGCCAACAGGCACACGGAGGTGATCAGGAAAAATATCACCAAGAAAGTGCTGGACACCCTGGGGGACATGAAGAAGAACGAATACGACAAGTACGCGGCGTTCCACAGGGAGTTCGGCAGGATCCTGAAGGAGGGCATCCACTACGATTTTTCCCGCACGGAGCAGATCGCAGACCTGCTTTTGTTCCGATCCACGAAGACTGCGGCCGGCAAGTACACCACCCTCGAGGACTATGTGAAGGCAATGCCACAGGATCAGGCCGAGATCTATTACATCCTCGTAGGGCCTGATGAGGACGTACTGCAATCGCCCTACCTCGAGGTCTTCCGCCGGAAGGGGTACGAGGTTCTGTGTCTGACCGACGACATCGACGACATCATCATGCTGGACCTGAAGGAGTACAAGGGAAGGAAGATCCACTCCGTGGCCAAGGGCGACATTCACCTTGACAAGGTCGAGGACAAGGGTAAGTTCGAGAAGCTGCTCGCGAAGATCAGGGAGCAGCTGAAGAGCGAGGTGAAGGACGTGCGGCTGTCGGGCAGGCTGACGGACTCGGCCTGCTGCCTGGTCGCAGACGAGGGAGGGCTTGATCCCCAGATGGAGAAGTTGCTGAAGTCCATGGGCCAGGAGGTGCCGCCGCAGAAGAGGATCCTGGAGATCAATCCGCAGCACCAGATCTTTTACGCCATGAACACCATGATCGAAAAGGGCGGGAAGGACGAGCTCCTGAAGGAGTACATCGACCTGCTGTACAACCAGGCCTTGCTGCTCGAAGGCTCGAAGGTGAAGGATCCGGCAGGTTTTGCCAGGTCCATGGCTAAGATGATGATTGAGAATGCGAAGCAGTCATAATCCGGAAAAGCCTGAACGAAAATTTAGAAGCCCGTTGGAGATTACAAAGGACGCATTCATCCGTGGATCAGCGCAATAATGCAACGCTCCGATGGATTGAACCGTCATCGCCCTCGGCTGCCTCGAGGAGCGATGTTTGCAAAGTTTTAATTCTCAGAGGCCAAGTATATTATCATGGAATACCCGGCCGGAAGGTTGAGTTAAAGAGCGTCATAGGCGACAAATTATCGGCTGTTGCTTTTAGCTCATCTCCTGCTTCATACCCGGGTAGCGTTCAAACTTCTTCCCGATCAGCGCGAGCTGGTCGGCAAGCCAGATGGTCTGTCGCGTGTTCTCCACGGTAATCTCGTCGCGCTCATCGCCTATGGGCAGCGACGTCCCTTTCAGGAGTTCATACGTGTTCATGAGCTTTACGCCCCGGGCGTAGATCTCATCGATGTACGCGGCGATCTCTGCATCGAAGAGAAGGGCTGCGTCCATGGTTCGGGACCGGAAGTCCAGGAGCTCCTCTTTTCGGAGTTCGCCCGTCCGGCCGAGCATGGTCAGGATCCGCACGACATCACCATATACCTCTCGCCGCCTCGCGTGCAGGGATTTCCTTGTGCCCCTGGCGCCGCGAAAAGACCGGTTGACAAGGTAGACGACGCCTGCAGTGATCAGCAACAGCAGGATGATCTGGAGTATGTTCAGGAGCAGAAGCATGGTAACAATGTCCCTCCCTCGTCGACATAAGTGTAGCACAATTCAAAAAGGATGAAAAGTAGGATCTATACGTTTCCCGGGAACACCACGAAGATCAATGGGGGGCCTGCCGCAGATTCACCGCATCCCCCAGTGGGAAGAAGTAATACGAACGTCGGGGCCTGTAAAACATCTGCTGAGTTCATTATCGTTTTTGATGTATCATTCATCGTCATTCTGTGATATAGTAATTGCCTCCAGAAAATACGTTGAGACAGGAGACATAGCATGTTCCCTTTTTGTCTGCAGGCGAAAAGCATCTCCGATGCATGGTTTCAATTGATCTACAACATTTTCGACCACTCCTACACTCAGAAGATCCAGAAAGGGTCCTTTGAAAAGGAGCAGTACCGGCTGCAGTATCCGGGCATTGCCGTATATATTGAACATCCCTATGAAGACATGGTGCCGATTATTCCTCCCGCTCTGGGGATCCCTTCGCCGACCACCATGGAATATATCGAGGATTATTTCGCCAACTATTTAATGGATCCTAATTTGTCCGAAAATGAAACGTATAAATATGCCAGCAGGATACAGCATCCTATGCCCAAAGGGGGGACGCAGCTCGATCGTGTCATCGAGATGCTGAAACACACGCCGCTCACGAATCAGGCCATCGTAGAGATCGGGTCGCCCGACGACCATGACGTCTGCGTTGGAAATGACGGAAAGCTCGATCCGCCGTGTCTCAGGCTTCTGGATTTCAAGGCAGTCCCGAACAATAATGAGTTGGTGCTGACTCTCAGTTGTTATTTCAGGTCGTGGGATCTCTGGGCAGGCTTCCCGACGAATCTCGGAGGCCTGGAGCTTCTGAAAAGGTATGTGGCTTCGGAAACCGAGCTGAAGAACGGCCCCCTGTTCGTGTACAGTGCCGGCGCGCATATCTACGGGTATCAGGAAGAGATTGCCCGCATCAGAACATTGCGGCAAAAGTAATACAGAAGACGAAGAATGCCTGAGGCCGGGCCCTGGTTTGTCCGCGCGTCTCTCCCCGTTCCATTGTACGAATACCCCTATGAAGAAAGAGCAAGGCCGGAGGGATTGATCCCCTCAGGCCTTTGTTATCATTCTGTGTTCTTCTTTCAGGATCTTTCGTTCAACCTCCCACTAACTCTTCAATATCCTCTCCGCCGCGACCTGAGCCTCATGCACGCAGTCGCCGATGCCGATACCTTTGTATGAACAGCCGATGAGATGCAGCCCCGGATGGGCCGAGAGCATGCGGTCCAGAAGGGCAATGCGGTCAAGATGGCCCACCGTATACTTCGGCATGCCCTTGTACCAGCGGTAGACTTTCGAGAACTGCGCATTGGCTTTGAGGCCGAGGATCCCGTCGAGTTCCTCAAGCACCATACGAACCATTCCCGCGTCGTCGAGCTCGTGCACCAGCTCTTCATGATGACCGCCGCCGACAAAACCGCGGATAAGAATCGTGTCTTCCGGTGCGCGGAAGGACCACTTGATGGAGCTGTAGGTTGCTGCGTTGATTCTCCTGCCCTCGACGCGGGGAACGATGAAGCCGAATCCTTTGAGAGGAACCTTGACGTCGTCTTTCCGGAAAGCGATCGAAACGGTGGAGGACGACGACCATTCGATCTTGTTCATCTGTGCCGCGAGATTCTCATTGATGCCTTTGACCATTGCGGCAGCGTCATACGCCGCCGAGGCAATCATGACGTGGTCCGCGTCGAGTAGCTTGCCGTTTTCGAGGACCACGCTATATCCTTTTCCCTTCGGCTCTATGGCCTTGACTGAGGCGCCCATCCGGATCGAGTCTTTGCCGATAAAATCGGCGCAGGCCTGCGACAATGTCTGCATGCCGTTTTTGAAGCTCATGAAGTATGTCATCTTGGGCGAGCCGGGCTTGGGTGGAGGCCCGCTCAATGTTGCATGAGGCCGGCTCTTCATTGCAGCGAGCATGCCGAGAATAAGGCTGCCGCTCTTTTGTTCCATCTGCACAAAGCGTGGGAAGGTGGCAAGCACGCTCATGTTGTCCGG
>JBLMWN010000038.1:0-7404 GCA_050257255.1 Betaproteobacteria bacterium
GCCGGCAAGGGAGCGCTCCGGTGCGAGCACTGCTACCGAATGAGACTCGACGCGGCCGCTGCAGCAGCCAGGACACAAGGGTACCGCGTGTTTACGAGCTCGCTTCTGTACAGCAAATACCAGAAGCACGACCTGATAGCCGGTGTCGGAAGAGAGATGGGCACCGAGCACGGCGTGGAATTCTATTATGAAGATTTTCGTCGCGGCTGGCGCGAGGGAATCGTAGAGTCCAAAGCCATGGGGCTCTATCGTCAGCAGTACTGCGGCTGTATTTACAGTGAGCGTGACCGGTTTCGAAAGGGTGCGGACTAGGGCTGATTCGGGCCGTCCTTTGTATGAGAACTCTGCAGATGAAAATAATCATCCTGTTTGTCTGCCTTGCGTCTTTCGCACCCCCTGCCTACGGTTCGGAAAACATTCGCGTCGCCTTGGCTGACAACCAGAAAAACGTCGTGCTCAAGTCCCCCTCCGGTCTGGTGATAGAAGGGCAATCTTTCGGACATGAGGAGAAAAAGCTCGTATTTCGTGCGGAGACCGTCGGTATTCGGCCGCTTCGCGTCAGGGCCTCGGGCGAGTTCATCCAGGTCAACGGGTCGAGGTATCGGGGGTGGATAGAGCTTCGCAAAAAAAGAAATGGGTTGCTTCTCATCATCAATGACCTGGATATTGAAGACTACCTGCAGGGAGTTGTTGCCTCCGAGATCCCTCACGGATGGGAAATCGAAGCTCTGAAAGCGCAGGCTGTGGCGGCGAGGACCTACGCCCTGTACCAGAAAAGAACGGCAGGCCGAAAACCCTATCACATTTCCGCAACTGTAAACAGCCAGGTCTACGCCGGCAGCAAGGGAGAGCGGCCTAGGGCCGCCGAAGCGGTGAGAGACACGAAGGGCATCGTCCTCTTTTTCGAAGGGAAAATGATCCCGGCATTCTATCACTCGAGCTGCGGTGGGCATACAGAAGATGCTTATGAACTCTGGGGCATTGATGCACCGTACCTCAAGGGTGTGGATTGCGAGTGCCAGGAGATTTCCCGGTATGGCGTCTGGGAAAAAAAAATTAGTAAAATGCAGGTCGTCAGGGCGCTGCGTCAGCGGGGGTATCGGGTAAGTGATATCCTGGGCATGAGCATTGAGGGGATTACTCCCGCAGGCAGGGTGAAGGATGTCGCCATTCAGTCCCCGCGAGGGAAAACGTTTGTTCCTGCAGAGTCGCTGAGGGCGGCACTCGGCAACACCCTGATTCCCAGCGTGTTCTTCGAACTGGAATTTGAAGGGAAAGAAGCGGTATTTTCGGGAAGAGGCATGGGGCACGGAGTCGGTCTCTGCCAGTGGGGTGCGGAAGAAATGGCCGAGAAGGGATATGACTTCAAAGCGATTCTGTCTCACTATTACCCGGGAACGAACTTTACGCGATTGCCATAATGTCCGCTATTCTCGTGATATGAACCTCCATCATTTCCCTTGACTCGCACCATTCACCCAGATAAAATGTCAAAACATTATTCACTGTGCTGGTTGCGATCGAAATTTTTGCGCGGAAAGACCGGGGTTTCGACGGATTTTAGGAGTATTGATGTCGAACAGGAAAAAAAAGTCGAAGCAAGGGGCGATAGCGGTATCGATGGAACGAAGAAGTGGCAGCGCCTTGATTATCGTGGTGATACTATTCACCCTTATCGTCGGGATGCTGGCCGCCGCTGCACATACGAGAAACGGCATCTACCGCAGTCATGTGACCCTCTGGGACAATGTCACGAAACGCTCGCCGAATAAGCGGAGGGCACATGAAAACTACGGGCAGGCGCTGTCTACCGCCGGGTCGGTTGCCGGGACTCAGAGTGAAGCCCGGAAATTGTACTATGAGGCGCTGAAACAATTCCAAACAGTGATGTCTCTGAAAGATGACGGGAGTGTCCCTTTGCGCGATCTGTACCGGGAGATCGGTGTAGTCTATTTCCGACTGGCGCAGTATGATGACGCGATCTCCGCGTGGGAGACAGGGTTACGTTATGCACCGTACGACCCAAGCCTGTTAAACAACTTGTCGATTGTGTTCATGCAAAAGGGACGGTTCGACGAAGCTGCTTCCGTTGCAGCGGCGGCGCTTTCCGTTAACCCCTACATGCCGCAGGCGTTGAATACGATGGGGCAGGTAGCCATGGTAAAGAATGACTATGAAAAGGCGGTCCAATATTTTCTGAAAGCCATCGAGCGTGAACCTGATATGCCGGCGCGGTACTGGAACGCTGCCCTTGCTTTGGAGCGCGCGAAGAAGTATGATTTGGCGCTGCAATATGCAAACAGGTACGTGGCCATGGAGAGCAATCCAGCCGCCGGGCAGAGGGCCAGGGAGTTTATAGAGTACCTGAGGAAAAGAACGGGCGGTCCATAATTCCAGCCTCGCATATATCGGGTAACTGCTTTGCCCTCCTGTCCTTGACAAAAGAGAAAGGGCTAAATTAATATTTTGCCTGCGCTTGTAGTTATCCTCGGCTGCAAAACTCCCTCACTGTGACAGTACGAAATCCTTGATTGTAAGCGTACCCAAACTTGTCGTTATCTCCCTGTGAAGTCGTCAACGCGACGCCGATGTAGGTCTGGCGCCTGTTTCCTCACCGGCGGGACGGTAAAAAAATCATTGGGTGCTTCTAATTGGTTTTTGGTTGTGCAGGTTGAAGCGGGCCTTTGGGTTGAGTCTGCGGGGTCGCGGGGGCAACTGCAGGTGCCTGGGTCGCCGCCGTCGGTCTTGACTGCGGTTCTTGGGCTGGTTCATGTTTTGATGCAACCGTCGAGGCAATCGGCGGGTTTTCAACGATAATTACGGCCTTGTGTGACTTCAGTTTGAATCCGATGTCGGGCTGTTTCGATGAATACGCCGCTGCAACAAGGGCGTCCGGGTCAACGCCGTTCTTTTCAAAGTCCTTGATCAATACTGCTGAGCGTTCTGCGGCCAGTGTCCGCGCGTCTTTTGCCGGAATTTTCTTTCGTCCTTTGCCCCGTGCTGGAACTCCTTCTGTCGTGTTCCCAATGGATATTACCTTGCCTTTTAACTCGTTTTTTCTGAGAAGGGAAATCAGAATCAGCCTGAGCCGGGGACTTTCTTTCGAGAAGGTGTAGGATCCAGGCATATAGAGTGCATCTTCTGCTATGTTCACAACAACCCTGTTGCCTGCTGAGAGCACCTCTGCTTTTCCGGTCTTGATTTCATCGCTCAGGCCAGTGCTCATAGCCTCAATAACTGGGTTCAGCCACGCCACTTCTCTGTTTTCTTTCTCTTTCAACTTTTTCAACTCGTTTTTTGCCTTGTCGAGCTCCGGCATGCCTGCTTTCATTCGCGCATAGTCTGCAGCCATGGGTTCGTATATTTTAAGATAAAATACTGCAGCTGCGCCAAGTGCAGCTAAAAGCAACAGAATTACAACAGAGGTGGCGATTTTCATGAACATGGCGGAACCCCTTTCGAGCCGTAAAGCGGCGATCAAACGGATTCATTGCACTGTTAACGCAGCATATTAATAGCTTTTTCCATCCCGTCGAGCCCGTTCTGGACGTTCTCCATCGACGTGGCATAGGAGAGGCGGATGTAGGAGTCGGCACCGAAGGCATCCCCCGAAACGAGCGCCACCTTCGCCTCTTCAAGGAAATACACAGCGAGGTCAGCCGAGTTCTTAATAATCCTTCCATTCATGCTTTTCCCGTATAGCGATGACACGCGCGGGAAGGCGTAGAATGCGCCGACTGGCATCAGGCAGGAAACCCCCTCTATTTTATTCAGCCGGTCCACCATGTATTTTCTTCGTTTATCGAACTCGACAGTCATGGTTTGAATGAAATTCTGCGGCCCGCGAAGCGCCTCGACTGCGGCCTTCTGAGATATGGACGTCGGGTTCGAGGTGCTCTGACTCTGGATATTCGCCATGGCGGTGATCACATCCTTGGGGCCCGCAGCGTAGCCGATGCGCCAGCCGGTCATGGCGTGCGACTTGGATACGCCGTTCACGACGATCGTCAGGTTCTTGATATCGGGCCCGAGTGACGCAATACTGATATGCGTGAACTCGTCGTAGATCAGCTTCTCGTAGATTTCATCTGAGATCACATAGATGTTATGCTTGACAGCCAGTGCAGCGATTTCTTCAAGCGTTTTTTTGTCGTATGCCAGGCCGGTCGGGTTGGAGGGGCTGTTCAGCACCAGCGCCTTCGTCTTTTTGGTGATGGCTTGCTCAAGCTTCTTCGCCGACAGCTTGAAACCATCGTTTTCCGTTGTCTCCACGATCACGGGCTTGGCATCATTGAGCAGTACCTGATCCGGATAGGATACCCAGTAGGGGGAGGGGATGATGACCTCGTCACCGGGATCGAACAGCGCTTCCGCGATGTTGTAGAGACTGTGCTTGGCCCCGCAGGAGATAAGAACCTGTGCTTTTTCATACAGCAGGCCGTTATCTTTTTTGAACTTTTCGATGACGGCTTCCTTCAACTCGTCCGTACCGCTGGCCGGAGTATATTTGGTAAAGCCCGATTGAATCGCCTTGATGCCCGCCTGTTTCACATTCTCCGGCGTGTCAAAATCCGGTTCACCGACGCCGAAATCCACCACATCGATTCCCTGGGCCTTCATGGCTTTGGCTTTTGCAGCGGTTGCCAGAGTGGGGGAGGGTTTGATGGCTTGCGCTCGTCTTGCAATTCCCATTCGCGGACTGCCCTTTCTGTCGATCAACGTGATCGTCCATTCAATGTTTGATTTTTTTAGCACAGAAGAAGTGCAAAGTCAACGGGTTTCTTGAACGGAGCAGCCGTTTCTTAAAAACAGAGCACGGCGCGGTCCTTTTCGTGTCAACATGATCGCTTTCGACAGTCCGTCACGACCGCTCCTACTCCGTGGTTGCAAAGTGAGATGAAGTATGATACTATTTTTTCATTCAGGGGGGCTTCATGTTGGGTTTTTTTCTGCGTTGGTCCGTCAATTTGCTCGCGATGGTGGTCGCCGCGTCGGTGATACCCGGGATCAGGATCCAAAGCATCAAGATGGGAATTATCGCAGCCGGGATCTTCGGAATCGTGAACGCGGTGATCAGACCATTGGTTCTTATTCTTACTCTTCCGATCAATCTTCTGACACTCGGTCTGTTTACCTTGGTGATTAATGCTGCGATGCTCGAGCTGGTTTCCGAAGTCGTACCCGGCTTTGTCATAGAGTCCTTTCGCGCCGCCTTCCTCGGCGCCCTGCTGATCAGCTTAATTAGTTGGATGGTAAATATTTTTGTCGGTGGCGACGGCACGTTCGTTTTCATAAAGCGGGTGAACAAAGGTCATGACCACGGCCCGAAAGGTGACTGAGATGAACGCCGGGAACGGTGGACTATGACGCATATGCATATACCGGACGGGATTCTGCCCGTCAGAATCTGGCTGCTCGGTTTTCTCATTATGTCGCTCGTTATGGCGGTCAGTTTGCTGCTGCTCAGGAACAGGGACTTGAAAAAGAAGATACCTCTCCTCGGCGCCGTCAGCGCGGCCATGCTCGTGGCCATGAGTCTTGAGATCGTCCCGCTCTCCTATCATATCAATCTGTCTGTCGTCGCAGGCATTCTCCTTGGACCAGCACTGGGTTTTCTGGCGGCGTTTATCACGAACCTGATGTTGGCACTGATCGGGCATGGCGGCATCACAGTAATCGGCCTGAACACGCTGCTTCTCGGTACCGAGGCCATTCTGGGGCATACGCTGTTTTACCTGTTATATAAACCACTGCCGGTGTTCTGGCGTGCGATCGCCTCCACCGTGTTGACGCTGTTCATCACAACCATGCTCCTCATAGGCGTCGTGGCCTCATCCCACCTTGATCCGGAGTTGTTCGCTCATGAGGATCATGGCGCAGAGCAGGGAACGTTGCATGAAGGTCATATATCCGTTGAACGATTTGCGGCCATGACGCTTACGCTCGGTGTTTTCGGTTGGATCATCGAGGCCGCAATTACGGGTGCTGTTGTGACGTTCATCGCCAGAGTCAAGCCTGATCTGCTTGGACATGTGCTGCATCGGGAAAAGTCTGCAAAAGACGGGGGGGCACCACAGTGATCGATGTTGCTCGGATCGACCATTGGGCAGCCAGCGGAACCGGGCCTCTCCACCGGGCCTCTCCGTTTGCCAAGATTATTTTCCTGCTGCTCGTGGTATCCGCGGCTGTTATTTCGAAAAACCCCTATTCACTGATGGTAGGGTATGGCGTGTTGGTCATCGTGGCCGCTTTCTCAGGACTTCCCTGGTCCAGGGTAATGGTCCTTTCCTGGTATGCGGCGGTGTTTGCGCTGCTGTACAGCCTCAGCATCCGCGGCGGATTCTGGATACGTGCGCTTTTTATCGTGAAGGCAATTACACCATCCTGCGCCATGCTGATGTTGATCGTAAGCACGCCGTACCCGAGGATATTTTCTCTGATCAGCTCAGTACTCCCCGAGATGCTTGCGGCGGGCCTGTTTATGACGTACCGGTCGCTCTTCATCCTCCTTGATATGATGGATAATTTTGCAGCGGCAATCCGGCTTCGCGGCGGTTTCTCTCCGGGCAGCCTGTATAAGAACAGCGCCAATATTTCAAAAGGCATCGCTATGCTGCTCGTACAGGCCGTGGAACGCGCCTCGCGCATCTACGCGGTCATGGTCGTAAGGGGATACAGCGGCAGTATGGCGGAAAAGAGCACCATCCGGTTGCGGCGGGAAGACTGGCTGCCGCTCGGCACCGGAGTTGCCGTGCTTTTGCTCGTGGTCATCTGGAAGTAAATAATCCGCGGACAGTTCGAAGTTCTGTTACAATACGAATGAAGAGTAAAATGTCTTTACCAACCAGCGCAATTGATACAATCGTCAGCGTGAGCTGTCTCAAGCACATTTATCCGGATACGACCGAGATCCATATATGCGGACTCGATTTTGTCGTAACCAAGGGCGAACGCGTCGTCGTGCTCGGAGGAAACGGCTCGGGCAAAACGACGCTTCTCTATCATATCCTTGGGCTGCTCAAGCCCGATGAAGGCAATGTTGCTGTCTTCGGGATAAATCCGGCTGAACAGTATAATGCGATCCGAGAGCACATCGGCGTACTTCTCCAGAACGTTGACGACCAGATCCTTTCGCCTACGGTTTGGGAAGATATTTCCTTTTCACCCCGGAACTATGGGTACGGGAAAGAAGAAACGAGCAAAATGGTTGAGCAGGTTCTGAAGGAACTGGGAATCCAGCACCTGCGTGATAAAATTTGCCATTATCTTTCGGGCGGGGAGAAAAGAAAGGTGGCCCTCGCCGGTGCGCTTGTCATGCGGCCCGATTTGTTGATCCTGGACGAGCCCTTCGAAGGGCTCGATAACCGATCACGGACCGAACTTGTTGCGCTCCTCAATACATAC
>JBLMWN010000039.1:0-8986 GCA_050257255.1 Betaproteobacteria bacterium
CTCGGTGAAGCTTGCCGTGGCGTTCCTCGTGGGCTCCGCAGGCGGCACCTTCATCGGAGGGTATATCAACAAGACGCTCTATGATAAGGACCCGCTTCTGTCCGAAGCCTTCATCAGCCTGGTCTACGCCGTACTGCTGGGCTTCCTCGGGTTCTATGCCCTTGCCGACTTTCTGAAATCCCGGAAGGGCAAGGACACCGGCGACGCACACGGTGGTTCTTCGGGCCTGAACGAGCTTTCCAAAAAGGTCCAGAAGATCAACATACCGCCGGCGATCTGCTTTGACGAGGACTACTGCAAGGGCGGCAGGAAGATATCGGGCGTGATCGTCGCCATGGGCGGCGTCATCGTAGGTCTTTTGGCGGCCATCATGGGCGTGGGCGGCGGGTTCGTCACCTTCCCCATGTTTGTCTACGTCTTCGGCGTCTCCTCCATGACAACGGTGGGCACCGACATTCTTCAGATCATCTTCACAGCCGGGCTCGCTGCCATATCCCAGTATGCGATCTACGGCTACGTGTTCTACACCCTGGCCATGGGCATGCTCCTGGGCTCGCTCATCGGTATCCAGGTCGGGGCGCTCACAACAAAGGTTGTGAAGGGTATTCATATCCGCGGCTTCTACGCCGTCTCGATCCTCGCCGGTTTCATCAACCGCGTGGCCACCCTTCCCAAAAAGATGGTGGAACTCGAGATGATCAACTTGTCCAAGCCCGTGGTCAAGGGCATCGAGACCTTCGGCAACATCGTGTTCTGGATCGTGGTGGCAGCCTTCGCCGTCTGGGTGATCAGCAAGTTCATCGGGAACCTCAGCGTCCTCCGGGGCGAGGAGGAGCAGGTCAAGCCGGTGCTCGCAAAGGAGGATGCTTAACATGATAATCAAGAATGGAAAGACGTTCAATGTCGGGGCGCTGTTTGCCATAACGTTCATGGGGGTTCTGATCACGATCTTTTCGCCGGTCTTCCAGGGAAAGAACGGGCTCGAATTCGCCGATCAGAGCTTCAACAAGTTGGCCAAGGGTTCTTCCTACTTCGTACCCAAGGTCGCCAAATCCGTCGAGCCGTTTGTTGGAAAGAGTTTTGCCGCTATCATAACGCTCGACAAAGCAGAGGATGCAGACAGCACTGTAAAGCTATTCAGTACGGCGGGAGCGACGATTGAGAAAAACGGCACGACGCTCAAGGTTGCCGGCGATCTCGGCGTCGTTCTCCAGAGCGCGCTCAAAGATGCAGACGCTATGTATCACAACAACGGCAAAGCCGTGTCAGAGCGCTACGGCATGGAAGAGAAAAAAGCCTTGCAGAGCTGGTGGCTGGCACTCGGCAAGATAGAAAAAAACCTGAAAAAGGAAAAAAAGCTGGCCGAGGCCAAAATCTTCTCCGACGTAATGAAAAAAGGCATTGAGCCGGGATATAATTTTTACGAAATCGACGCGAACAAGGTGAGCGAACACGCGGGCATGATGTCGGGCCTGCTCGTATTCTACGTCTTCTACACGATGTGGTGGGGCTATGCTATCTTTTATCTCTTTGACGGTTTTGGACTCACCATGAAGAAAGCAAAAGTAAAGAAAGAAGCTTAAGTCCCTTCGTGGCTCGTGTGAAGATTATTCTCTTTGCAGGGTATCTGAAAATGTGGTAAGGTAGGTACCTGGCAGAGACGTAAAAGCAGGGGCGGGCCTTCCGGCCCGCCCCTTATGATGATGCCGAAGGTCGGGCAGCAGGATCACGCGATAGCCATGAAAATACGGGACAAACTTTTTTTCGGTTTCGGTCTCTACATATTTCTCGCGGTCATCCTCGGTTTTTTTGCTTATAAAGAACTCCGCACGATCAGCACGCGGCTCGTCCTCGTCGAGACTGCCGACGACATCACGAACACCATCCTCGAAGTACGTCGCTATGAAAAGAACTTTCTGCTGTTCAAAGACAGTGCCAGCCGGGAGGAACTGCAGAAATATCTCGACACCCTCAAAAAAAGCATAGCAGCCATCCAGGCCGAGATCGTCATCGAGATCGGCAGCGAGAAGTTCACCATGATGAAATCGGCGATCGCCGATTACGAGAGCATGATCACGATCATTGCGGAGAATTTCCGATCCCAGGACGAGCAGGAAGAGCTCGTCCGGGCCAAAGGAAGAAAGGCAGAGCGCGTTCTGGCTGGCGCCGCCCTCCAGGGTTTCCTCGTTCTCAGACGACATGAGAAAAACGTCATGCTGTATAAGAATCGGGACGCCTACGCGGTCTTCAAGCGCACCTACGACGCTTCGTCGTTGACGGCCCATCCCGAGATCCGGAACTATCAGGTCCTCGTGACCAGGCTCTATCACCTCTATGAGGCAGAGAGGGACGCCGTCGAAAAAGTGCGTCAGAAGGGCCGGGAGATTCAGTCATTCACTCAGAACATCTCGAAGAAAGAACGCTCGGATATCGCCACGATAATTACGATGTCGATCCGCCTGTTGTTGATCGCCCTGGTGCTGGTCGTCGTCCTCGGTATCATCATCAACATCAAGCTCGCTACGAGCATTGCATCGCCAATCAGGACGCTCGAGAAGATAACCAAGAAGGTCGCCCAAGGCGACTTCTCCGAGCGGATCGAGGTAAAAGGACAGGATGAATTGTCGTCTCTCGAGGCCTCCTTCAACCTCATGGAAGAAAAGCTCAAGAACGCGCTGTGGTCCCTTGAGCACACTATCGAGAAACTGCGGGAGAAACAAGCCCAGCTCGTGGAGGCGGAAAAGCTTGCGTCCGTGGGCAAGCTTGCCGCGGGCATCGCCCACGAGATCAACAACCCGCTTACCTCGGTACTGACCTTCTCAAACCTCATGTTGGAGCAATGCCCACCCGGGGACCCCCGTTATGAGAGGCTCAAGCTCATGGTGAGGGAAACGGACCGGGCGAGAAACATCGTCCGGCAGCTCTTGAACTTCGGGCGCGAGACTGTGATCAAGCCCGAGAAGATCAACGTCAACCGGCCGGTCTCTGAGATCGCGGACTCGCTCGCAGCGCAGGATGCGTTCAAGGGCATCAAGCTCGACCTGAAGCTCGGCGAGGACCTTCCCGAGGTCTATGCAGACCCCGCCCAGATCGGCCAAGTTGTCATGAACATGCTGCTCAACGCGATCCACGCCATCACGCCGCCTGGCAGGATCGAGGTCGCCACGCGGCTGAACAAGAACTACGTCGAAATTATCTTTTCCGATACCGGCAAGGGGATCCCGGAGGAGCTCATCCACAAGGTCTTCGACCCTTTCTTCACCACCAAGGACGCTTTCAAGGGCACCGGGCTTGGGCTTGCCGTGAGCTATGGGATCATCAAGAAGCACAGCGGTGACATCGAGGTTGCGAGTATCGTGGGCCAGGGAACCACATTTACGGTGAGGCTGCCGATCTATGGATAAGTTCAAAGCGATTGTCGTGGATGACGAAGCAAGCGTGTGCGAGGCCGTCAAGGCCATTCTCGAGATCGAAGGGATCGAGGTGACCACCTTCCTGGACAGCTTGGCCGCTGCCGAGGACATCAAGAAGAACGGCTACGACCTTATTATCTCGGACCTCAAAATGCCGAAGATGACCGGGCTCGAGCTCTATGACGCCGTCAAGGATGCCGCACCGGACAGCACTTTCATCATCATCACGGCCTTCGGCACCATTCCCTCGGCAGTGGATGCCGTCAAGAAAGGAATCTACGACTACATCCCCAAACCGTTCACTCCAGACGAAGTGCGCATCCCCGTCAGACGGGCGCTCGAGAAGAGAAGGCTCGAACGGGAGAACGTTGCGCTGAAGACCCAGATCGAAACGCGGTACTCCTTCCAGAACATCATCGGGAACAGTCCGGAGATCCGCGAGACCTTCCGGGTCATGCGTCACGCGGCATCGAGTGAGAGCAACGTGCTCGTGACAGGCGAGAGCGGGACCGGCAAAGAATTGGTAGCACGGGCGATCCACTCGAACAGCGTGCGGGCGCGAAGGCGGTTCGTAACCGTGAACTGCGGCGCAATCCCCGACGGCCTGATCGAGTCCGAGCTTTTCGGTCATGCAAAAGGATCCTTCACGAGCGCGGTCGCGGACAAGAAGGGGCTTGTGGAAGAAGCGGACAAGGGCACGCTCTTCCTCGACGAGATTGGCGAGCTCTCGCCCCCGCTCCAGGTGAAGCTTTTGCGCGTACTGCAGGAAGGAGAGTTTACGCGCATCGGCGACACCCAGACGAGGAAGGTCAACGTGCGCGTGGTCGCGGCTACGAACAAAGATTTAAAGAAGGCAATTGCCGATAAACTCTTTCGCGAGGACCTCTACTACCGTTTGAACGTGATCCCGATCGAGCTTCCGCCGCTCCGAAGAAGACAGGAAGATATCCCGCTCCTCGTAAACCACTTCATCGAGAAGCACAAGGGAAAAGCGCCGGAGAAGAGCATCACCGCCATTGCCAAAGACGCCATGCAGGCGCTGCTCACCTATCACTTCCCGGGCAACGTGCGCGAGCTTGAGAATTCCATCGAGTACGCCATTGCTTTTACCGCGGGCCCGGACATCCAGAAAGACGATCTGCCCAAGTACATCCTCGAGGACAGGAAGCTGAGCCGTGATGCGCAAAAAATCCCCCTTATGCCGCTCAAGGACGCCAAGGGCCAGTTCGAGAAGAGCCTTATTATTGCCGCACTCGTGGAATCTGGCGGCAACATCTCGGAGGCCGCACGACTCCTCAATGTCCACCGCCAGAACCTCCAGCAGAAGATACGTTTACTCGGTATCGACCTCAAATCGATATCCCCGGTACGATAATCATGATATCGTGGATACCGAAAAGCATGGAAATGCAAAGGACCACCCTTCGAAATCGCCTTACTCCGGGTGTATCGGAGTGAACTTGGCGCCTCTAAGAGAGACGCCCGCCATCAGCCCCTTCTGATCGAAGACAAATCCGGCAACGGGATGCTGGCTCCTGAGGGTCTCGACAGTAAGGTCAGCCCCCGCAGAAACGAGCGTTACTTCGGCGTCCACACCCGCCTCCCAGCCCTCGCTCTTGCGGAACTTGTTCAGTGCCTCGTCGGTCATGAAAAGAATGACCATGTCGTACTGCTCGGCGCCGATTTGATACCCGAGCGAGCCTGCCGCAAGGCTGAAGTACTGCACGGTCTTGTCACCGACCTGAAGGGCCCCCTGGCCGTACTGCCCGCCGACGATGAAACCGGCTTTGGTGATTTTCGGCATGATCAGCGCACCCTTCGCCGCCTTCAGATACTCAGTGCCCCCTTTAACGTCCTTCTTGAAACGGGTCAAGGCAGCCGTGACACCCGCATCTATCTCTCCTTTTGTTTTTGCCTCTGCAACAGGGCTAACAAAGGCAAGCGAAACTATGATGCTGAGGATGGTGACAAGGATTTTTCCTCTTCTGTGCATATTCATGGTAGCAAACCTCCTTACCCGCAATGCTTTGTTCCCGTCCGTGTTGTATTCGCGGAAAAGGGTCATTGTCAAATATCTGCGCATTGCAGAATCTGCTTAAATTATACCTCTCAATTTATTAAATCGTCGTCGGTGGCCGGAGGTCATGCTCTTTTCTATTGATAATTCATGATATTATAGCTGTCAAGAGAAGAGTATCCTGGGCCACCTGTCATTAATGACATCACACAATGGTATGACATCATAGAAAGGGTCGTCCCTGGAAAAGACCGTCATACAGGAATGAATTCTACCGTTAACTCCGTTCGAAAGCGATTCCGTCCAAAAAGGCTTCCATATTTTTCCGCAGTAATATCTTGCAGCCCTTCATGCAGTCGAAAAGCTGCATACCATCTCCTAATAGATTGAAAAATAGCAGCGTACAATTCTGGCACGGACCGTGCAAGAGCATAGATAGAAAGCGATAAGTAATAAAATAAAAAATCTCAAAGGAGGAAATGAAAATGAAGATCATGGTTGCTTATGATGGAACGCTTCAGGCGAAGGAAGCTTTGATATATGGGATGGAAAAGGCGCGGGAGAAAGGCGGGGAGGTTGTTGCGCTCCACGTATTCAACAGCGGGATGTTCATCGACTACGACGCGTCGGTGGACGCCGAGGCAATGGCGCGGCGCGAGTCCGACCGGTTTTTGGAAGAGGCTAAGACACTGATTCGCGAGAAGGGGAGCGGTGTCCGCACAAGCCTGTTTACCACGGACGGAAATCCTGAAAAGGAAGTAGTCAGCTTTGCAAAGGAACAGAAGGTGGACGTGCTGCTCTGCCCTCCGAAGTTCAAGGCCATCATCAACAAGTACCAGCAGACCCTGGGAGCGTCCGAGTTGAGCACAGAAGCCGCGAAGATGAATCTTGCGGCGCTCTCAACGAAGGCGATGTAGAGAAAAAAACTTCAAGGGAAAAGGGGGAAGGCGGTGAAAAGGTGAAATAAAGAAGTATCTTTCAGAGCCGTCCCCGTCTCACATGCGTACCCCTCGCTCCCGAGTGTATCTGGTGTGATTGAATTTTTTTCAGACGGAGAACTACCATGGAATTAGAGCATGCATTTCAGCAATCAGGTTTTCTAGTGGCCTTTCAACTGTTGGTTATCGGTTCGTTGATGGCGCCCGGTGCGCTGGGAGGGAGCGCCTTGTATCATTGGTTCGTACGTACCGTAGCCTCGTATGTTGTCAGCTTCGGTCCGATGGCCCTTCTGGTCTACGTACTGTACAAGGTGTCGCATCTG
Source organism: Betaproteobacteria bacterium (assembly GCA_050257255.1). Lineage (GTDB taxonomy): Bacteria > Nitrospirota > UBA9217 > UBA9217 > UBA9217 > JAJYKN01. The sequence continues at coordinate 6,692 of JBLMWN010000039.1, forward strand.
AGCTGAGATCGCCGTCCTTCGATATGCACTGGACGCGTGGCAGGTTGACGTGATCAGGGTTCGAATTTGGTCATATCTATCTCCCAGAACTTCTCGCGTTTTTTCGGGCCGGCCGGTTTTTTAGGAAGCATCGGGGTGTTGAGTGATTTCCATATCTTCAGCAGCTTTTGGTGGACTTGGAATGCATAATCCGGAGCCACGACGAGCGCCAAGAGTTGGAGAAGCAGGACATTTCGTATGCTGAACGTTATTTCATCTCCGAACATGATGTCCTCCAGGTCATCGGGATCTTACACGGCGGACGGTGAACAGATCACAGTAAGGGGTTTGTTCCTTACCGATCCTTGGGTATTCATATTCACCGGCTTCGGCAAAAGTCACGGCAACCAGCAGGTCCTCGGCGAATGCAAAAAACCTTTTCATGATGGCCTCCAGGATTATTTTTTTATATATTTATAAATATAGTAAAGCAAGGCATATGCCAGCAAATAAGCCGTTGAAATCTTAAATAAAAAAACCTGCGGCGAGGAATGTGGTGCAATTATGAATTGCGCTAAATTGGCTGAAATAACCTTTCGAGTAACTTAATATAAATAAAATAAAAGGTTATTAATGCATCAATTTATTGCTTAATAGTGAATTGTTGCATGCGAGGAGGAGGCTATGAAGATCCTTACTATATATGATGGAACAATCCAATCTAAAACAGCTCTACGCTATGGGATCGAGAAGGTAAAGGAAAAGGGCGGCGAGCTCATCGTCCTGCATGTTTTTCAGAGCAGCTTGTTTATTGATTACGACGCAGGACCCAGGGCGGAGGAGATAACACGTGTTGAGGCAAGACGGCACGTGCTGGATGCCGAGAACATTGTCCGCGAAGCAGGTAAGAGTGTGCCGATCCACATCGTAACCGAAGAGGGCGATCCGGAACAGGAACTCCTGCGAGTTGCAAATAGCGAGCACGCAGAGCTTATTCTTGCCACCCCGCGCTATAAAGCAATCACGAAAAAAGCGCCCTGCCCGGTGTACGTAATGCCCGGAACGATCCTCGTCCCGGTCGACAATTCAGAAGCCCTCATGGCGGACCTTGACGATGTCGTCAGCGAGGCAAAGGCAACGGGGTCGAAGATCCTGCTCCTCGGTCTGATTCCCGTTCACCTCTTCGGCGCGGAAGAGAAAAAGGAGCTTGAATCGGTCAAAAAGAGTACGACCGCAGCGGTGAAGAAGATCAAAAAGGCTTTGAGCGATCAGAGCCTAGCGGCCGAGGAGATCATCCGATCCGGCTACCCAGACGAAGAGATCCTGAAAGCTGCCGAAGAATATGCCGTTTCTCTCATCATGCTTCCGGCCGGCGGGAAAACGCCGTCAGAACTGACCAAGGCCGCTGCCATTCTTCTCGATGAGCCGGAGCGTGTGAAACGGCCTGTCTATATTATGCAGACTGCGGAGGCCTAGCGTGGCGAGGCTGCGTGTGAACCCTAAAATGTTTTTATAGATTCAAGCGCGATGTAAACACACTTCTCGCACTCAACGAGAAATAATCGCAGTGAAGAGGTACTTACGATGGCAAAAAAATTCCTCATCGCGGATGATTCGGCTTCCATGAGGCGACTCGTATCCTTTACGATCACGCGCGTGGGGCATGACGTGCTCGCAGCGGAGAATGGCAAGGATGCGCTCGGAAAAGCTGAACGGCAGGAAGTTCAATATGGTGATAACTGACCTCAACATGCCGGAGATGGACGGTATCGAACTCATCAAAAAGCTCAGGGCCATGCCGGACTACAAGTTTACGCTAATCGTTATGCTGACGACGGAATCGAGGAGGAAAGGAAGAAGGAAGGCAAGCTGGCCGGTGCGAGCGGGTGGATCGTCAAGCCTTTTTCGCCGGAAGAGCTTCTGGCCGTGGTAAAAAAGTTCGTAAAGTAAGTCAGAATAGCCGCCTGGAAATGCCGTCTAAGTCAAGCCCCTGCTCGGAACAATGTCGTTAACGATCAGACTTGCGGGGTAATCAACTCCTGCCTTTACCCAGCACCTATCTAAGCGTTCGAGGCGGAACAATGCGCTAGCCTTGCTCCTACTCACCGCCCCGGACAAGTCTTGGGAAATCATGTATCAACGCCACAGTGCCGTCTCCCGATGACCGCGTCTGGGGTGTCGAAGCCTCTCATATTATCCTAAAAAGAGCATTTGGACACAGATAAAATCGGATAAACGCGGATTAAGATAAGAAAAATAACCATTTCGTAATGAAAAAAGAATCGCCTTGATGGTGAGTCGACTTTTAACCTTATA
>JBLMWN010000040.1:0-3946 GCA_050257255.1 Betaproteobacteria bacterium
CACAATAAGCCGTGCGTCAGCGTCACGGTCTGCACCGCCGGCACATCAACCTGTCAGACGATCCCTGACATCCTCCTGGATACCTGCGTGAGAGGAACATACATCAGGGCCTGCTTGAAGATACGCAGCCCGAAGCTTCCCGTATCCAGGAGGATGTCAGGGATCGTCTGACAGGTTGATGTGCCGGCGGTGCAGACCGTGACGCTGACGCACGGCTTATTGAGGTATGAGGAGGAAGAACAGAGCGAGCCGTTGACCGTAATCGGAAGTACGTTGTCCGTAGGGGTGGCGCTGCCCACTGTCAGGATGGCGAAGCCTGACACGTTCCCTGACCTGGCCGTGATCATTGTATTACCCGCCGCTAGCGAAGTGGCCAGACCATTAGAGCCTGTTTCGTTACTGATTATTATTGCGACATCGGGGGCTGATGAAGTCCAGGTCACTGATGTCGTAATGTCCTGTGCAGAGTTATTCGAATAATTCCCCGTAGCAGTAAACTGCTCGTTTGCCTCAAGGTCAATTCTCGGGTTTGCAGGCGTCACCACGATAGATACAAGCGTTGGCGCAGAAGTGCTCGATCCGCCGCAACCCGTAACAAGTGCAAACACCAGAACAAAAAACCGCAGTTCACTTGATTTCATCTACGCTCACTCCTGTCGGGATCAGGGCCGGCGCATAGGCGCGGCCCCGCAGGTTCCGCATGTGCCCCCATTTCTCCACAACAAGCCGGCTCGTCTTTACCGTGGAAAACCTGCGGCCCGGCGTGCGCGGAGTCTGCCGGAGCGCTTCACGGTATTCGCGGGCATAGGAGCCTAGAAGCGGCGTAAGATCAGGGTGGGTCAGGCCATTCCAGGCGATGCCGAATATGATGCCGGCCGGCGAAATATATTCCCGAACGCGGACCGAATCAGATACAATCTCCTGAACCGTGTATCCGGTGTACGCCTTTTTTGCGCCCAACGCGGCCGAAAGGGCCTTTCGGTCCGATATGATCGAGTCGATCGGCCTGCCGAGCGTGGCCTGGGCCGGCTGGGCTGTCGCAAGGACGGCAGATATTAGGCAGAGTTCAAGAAAAAACGCAGAGAACATTCCTTTCATGGTCGCCAATCCTTTCTCCGGTCTTTGTTGTTCCTCGGCTGACAACGCCCGGATGATCATCTTTTTCCCTGTCTAATAGGTTGTCTGAAAAGAGCATGTTCCAGGAAGAACGCGGTGTCAAACTTTATTCTAATTTTATAGCGTCATTCCTTCCATAAGTCAAGGCGAAGCATCGTTTTGATTGACTCTGTTCATAAACATACTACAGCGATTAATCCTCTCCGCCTGAAAGGGCAATCTCTCGGATTGAGCCAACGTTTTTTTCATTCCCAAGGATTTCAGCGCATCTCTAAAAAAACGAAGGATGCACGTTGCAAAAATAACTGTATTGGCCCGTGTTAACGGTTCGCTCTCCTCGTTCTTATGGGCGTCTTAAGCCTGTTTTTCCATAAGCGCCAAGGGAAAGCTCGCAAAGATACTGGTAAGAGCAAGTCCCTGTTTCCCCTCCTGCTGCGGCTCCGCAGCGACGATCTCATCGGTAAAGATGTTCCGGTAGCGTGTTTCCCATTCAGCATCAGGAAGGACCAGATGCGTGCCCTCCCACGGGGCCTCGCCCAAAGCCATTCTGTCGTTCACCGGTATGAGCCTCGTCAGAAACCGCGGGACGGCGACGATTATCGAGGCGCTGCCCAGCCTGCGCGCAAAGGCACAAACATGGTCGGCCTTCTCCCCTGCGGCATTCAGAGGCAGGTATTCTCCCTGCTCAAACATAGCCCTGTTGGACTTCCTGTAATTGAGGGACTTGGAGATCAGATACTGCTTGATCAATCCATCATCCATCTTCCGCGACAGCTCCCGCGCAAGATCCGCCCTGGTCATTGCTGCTTCTTTTCGCTTCAACTCCGCGAGCATGGCGCCCCGCTTTTCATAGTCGACAGGCCGGCGGTTGTCGGGATCCACAAGGCTGAAATCGTACCACTCCGACCCCTGATAGAAGTCTGGAACGCCGGGCGCGCAGATCTTGAGGAGGGTCTGGGACAGGGAGTTGTACAGGCCGTAGCGGGAGATCGTCTGCTGGAACGGCCGGAAGTCGTTCAGAAAGAGGCCCGCGGGGCGCAGAATATCATCGATGAAGGTCAGCAAGGCGCCCTCATACTCGTGGTCCGGATTGATCCAGCTGGTGTTCACCTTCGCTTCCCGCGATGCCTTGAGCATGTAATCCTTAATGCGCTGGATGAAATCAGCGTTCACGTTCCCTTCCATCGGCTCGATGGGCCAGGCCCCCACGAGCGTCTGGTACAGCAGGTACTCTTCATTCCGGTCCGGCGCCTCGACGCCGTCGATCACGGTCTTTTTCCTTCTGTTCATGCGCGCCCATGACCTTGCCCGATCCGCCCATTCACGGGGCATCTCGGAGAGGACATTGATCCTCGCGCGCACGTCCTCGCTCCGCTTCGTGTCGTGCGTGGCCGTCGTGATCAGCGCGTGGGGCCAGTTCTTCAGCCGTTCGATGTTCTGGCCGTGGAACGTCTCGAGGCTTGTCCCGAACCGATCGGGCATGCCGCCCACTTCGTTCAAGGACACCAGCCGATTGTACACATAAAAGGCCGTGTCTTCGACACCCTTCGCCATGACCGGACCGGTGATCTGCTGGAATCGCATCACGAAGTCGAGCCACGCTGATTTGTCTTCATCTTGAAAATCCTTCGGGAACCGCAGAGTCAGGACTTCCTTCAGAAAATCGAATATGGATCCGCTCATGGCCGGGTTCTTTCGCTTCGCCCGGGAGACAGCGTGCTCAATGTACTGGACGTCGCGATCGGACGCCTGCCAGGTATTCGTGTAAGTACGGTAGACCGATAAGGCGGCGATGACCTCCACAATCACCCTCCGGAGACTATTCAGAGTGAAATCCCTTGTGTGCCGGCTCTTCTCCGAGAGGTCATTGAGATAGTGTCCGAGGGTGTTCACCTCGCTGGACATCGCTACCTCCATAACGAGCCGCTTCTTGTCGTACATGATATCCAGGAAGTTGACTTTCGCGCGGGTAAACTTCTCGTAAATACCATCAAAGACCTTTGTATTGCTCCCGTCGATGAAAATACCGTTCACCGAATTAAGGAACACATAGCCTGTGGTGCTGAAGATGGGCCAATCCTCGGGCATGCGTTCGCTCTTCGTCAGGATCTTCTCGCCCACGATGTAGAAGGGTTTATAGGCCGGGTCAGCGAGGACCGCTTCGTCATAGCGTTCCGCCAGTGCGCGCTCCATCTGCGGAGTCAATAGCTCGGGATCGCCGGCCCATTCTGAGGCGATCAACTGCTGAGTGAAGCATCCCCGCTGGAGCCGGTGAAAGTACTCCACGGGATTGTAGAGCCCGTCGGGATGGTCGATCCTGAGTCCGGTGACGCTCTTGTCCCTGATCAGCCGGAAGATGAGCTGATGAGCCGCCTGGAAAACGCCGTGATGCTCCATGCGAATCGCGCCCAGACCGTTGACATCGAAAAACCGGCGATAGTTGATCTCTTCCGTGGCCACTCGCCAGTGCGAGAGGCGGTATATCTGCTGGTTCATGAGACCGTCGAGGAGATCGAAGCTCTCTGGATCGCCCTTAGTCCCGTTGAACAGCCGGACGTTCTCTTCAATGTGCGCCCTGACCTCGGGGGACGCGCTGGTGAGCGTCGAGAGCCGCCGCTTGATCACTTCTTTTTCACGGTATCGCTCTTCGATCTTTGCAGTATCGGTCTCCGTGGGGGTCGGAAGATGCTTCAAGGCCGTAATGATGCTTAATAACTCGGCAATGTCGGCATGCCCCTCCGGCAAACTTGCCTGGAGCTCTGCGAGACGGTGCTCGAGGATGAGGACATACGTCCGGGGCTCCAACGGGAACCGATGCTCGGAGTACTGC
>JBLMWN010000041.1:0-14817 GCA_050257255.1 Betaproteobacteria bacterium
GGTACGGATACTGTCATCGCTGGTGCTGATACTGATGCTCACCGTCTGCGCCCGTCAGCCATCCTATCCTCAGGCCCCACAAGAGGGATCGAGCATCGTGATCGAAGCAGTAAGCCTTGAACCTGAAGTGCCGAAGTTCTACTCCTATCGGTTCCACGGTAAGAACATCAGTTATTTCGTGCTCAAGACTCAGGGAAAGGTGCTCTCTTTTCTCGATGCCTGCGCAAGCTGTTACCCTCACAAAAAGGGGTACCGTTACGACGACGGTGCCGTCACGTGCCGATACTGTAACATGAAATTTCCCATTTCTAAGCTCGAAAAAGGACTGGGCCGCTGTTATCCAATAAAAATAGAAGGCACGGTTGAAAACGGAAAGTATCTCATTCCTGTTTCACTGCTGGAAGGAGCCGCGGACAAGTTTTAGGCCTTCGCTGCTTCTCTACTCGTACCGAAGCGCCTGGATCGGGTCCTGGAGCGATGCCTTGCGTGCCGGGTACACGCCGAAGAACACGCCGACCGCGGCGGAGAAGAAAAATGCCATCAGGATCGACCAGACGGACACGCTGGTCGGGAGTACGTCCACGAACACAGGAATGATGAGCGCCAGTCCGACGCCGGCGAGGATGCCGACGATCCCGCCCGCTCCCGAAAGCGTCGTGGCCTCGATCATGAACTGTGCCATGATGTCGCGGTTCCGCGCACCCAGGGCCTTGCGGATGCCGATCTCCCGCGTCCTCTCCCGGACCGAGACCAGCATGATGTTCATGATGCCGATGCCGCCCACCACGAGCGAGATGCCGGCAATACCGCCCAGCACGGCCGTGAGTACGCCGAGGATCGTGTTCATCGTCTGAAGCATGGCCCCTTGTGTCTGGATCGTGAAATCTTCCTTGTGCGCGTGGCGTTTGATGAGGACGTCCTTGATCTGTGCGATAGCTCGGTCGACGTCCTCCGATCTCGGCGTCGAGGCGATGATCTCGAACAGCGCGTCCGTATCGAAGAGCTCCTGGCCGCTCGTGACGGGAATGAACACGATGTCGTCAAGGTCCATGCCCAGGCTCGTTCCCCGTTTCCGCATCACGCCCACGACACGATACCGGGCGTCAGAGAGCAGCACGACCTTGCCGAGCGCGTTCTCATCGCTGAAAAGTTCCTCCTTGACCTTGGTGCCGAGAACGACGATCTTGGCCTTCGAATCAACGTCTCCCTGCGTAATGTAACTGCCCGTATCCACGTAGAGATTGCGCACCCCCAGGAATTCCGGCGTCGTGCTGATGATCATGACGTCTCGTCCGAGGTTTCCGTACTTGATCCTCCCCGTTCCGAAAACAAGCGGCACGGCTTCGGTCAGGAGCCACGCCCGCCGCTTGAGGGCCTGCGCGTCGTCATAGGTAAGCTTGCGCACCGTGCCCGCCGAAGGAGGATGGAACCCGCCGCTCGTGCTCGTCTTTCCCGGGGTGATGATGAGCAGGTTCGTGCCCATTCCGGTCAGCTCTCTCGTTATGTAGACCCGCGCACCCTCGCCGATGGACACGAGAAGGATCACGGCCATCACGCCGATGATCACGCCGAGCATGGTGAGGCCGGAGCGGACCTTGTTGGATTGGAGCGCCTCAAAGGCAACCTTGAATGTTTCGAGAAAGTTCATGTGCGGAGCTTTTTGTCTGATTAGTCGTTTACGGCGTCCCCCACGATCTTGCCGTCCTTCAAGTTAATGATCCTTTTGCACCGCGCGGACACGTTCTGATCATGGGTGACGATGATGACCGTGACACCCTGCTTATTGAGACCGGTGATGATATTCAATATTTCTTCACCCGAGCGGCTGTCAAGATTGCCCGTCGGTTCGTCAGCGAGGAGGAGCGGCGGGTTATTGACGAGGGCCCGGGCGATGGCAACGCGCTGCTGCTGTCCTCCCGACAGTTCCGTCGGCCTGTGATGCAAGCGGTCGGCCAGCCCGACCCGTTCCAAAAGGGGAATCGCACGATCTCTCCGCGCGCTCGCGGGGACGCCACTATAGATGAGCGGGACCTCGACGTTCTTGAGCGCGCTGAAACGGGGCAGGAGATTGAAGGTCTGGAACACGAACCCGATCTTGCTGTTCCTGACCGAGGCGAGTTCATCGTCAGTCATCGTGTCGATCTCGCGGTTCTCGAAACGGTAGACGCCGCTCGTCGGACGGTCAAGACAGCCGATGATGTTCATGAGCGTCGACTTTCCCGAACCGGACGGCCCCATGATGGCAATGAGCTCCCCCTTTTTGACGCTCAAGGAAACATCGGATAGCACGGTGATATCCACCTCACCCATGCGGTAGGTCTTAGTGATGTTGGAAAGACGAATCATGAAAAATAGTTTGACGGGTCTCGAAAAAGTCCGTCTGTGTCATCCCGAACCCTTCGCTGTCACATGAATGCACTTTTTAGGGAATATTCATTGGACTTACTCTTCTATCTTCACCGTGGCCCCGTTTTTCAATCCTGCAGCCTCCGGCGTCATGATGACCCACTCGCCTTCTTTCATGCCGCCGGTGATCTGGGTAAAGCTCCAGTTGGTCTCGCCGATTTCCACAGGCCGCAGTTTTGCGACAGCCTTGCTGCCGGGTCTGAGGGAACTTCCATCGGCCACGTAGACCTGCTTTTTGCCTTCCCGCTCGATCACCGCCTGAGATGGAACGGAAAGGACATTCTGCAGCGTCGTAACCAGGATTTCCACGTCCGCCGACATTCCCGGTTTGATCCGCGGTTGTTTCTGGTTGAAATAGATCCACACGTCGGCGGTACGGGTCTCGAGCTTGCCGCCGCTCACGATGGGAGATATCCGTCTGATCGTCCCGTTAAACTTTTCGCCGGGAAAGGCGTCCACGGTGATCGTCACCGGCTGACCCAATTTGAGCCTGCCTACATCCACTTCATCGATGGTCGCCAGGACGTAGATGCGATCCGGATTGACGATCGTCACGATCTTCATTCCCGGCAGCAGCAGTTCGCCAACCTCGGTGTATTTCTTCGATACCACGCCGACGAAGGGCGCCCGGATGATGGAATAGTCCTTCTTGACCTTGACATCATCCAATGCCGCTTCATATTGCGATTTCGCCACCTCGTATGCTCTCCGCACCCCGTCGAGGTCCTGCTGAGCAATCATCCCTTTATCAAAGAGGTCCTGCATGCGCTTCAGGTTTTTCTCCGCTTCGTCATAGGTTGCCTTGCTCTGCCCGAGCACGCTCTCGCTCTGTACGGCTTCCTCGGACAGATCGAGCCGCGCAATGAGGGCGTTTTTTTTGACAATGTCGCCTTCCTTTACCGGAAGCATGACAACCCTGCCAGTGCGCTGAGCCGAGAGCGTTACTTCAGTCTCCGATTTCACCGTCGAAGTGGTCGTCGCGTTCACGATAACTCGCAGTTCGCCGGGCTTCATATCGATTGCTTTGACAGCGACCGGCTTCTTCCCGCTCAGGAGGACAAAGAGCAGGATAATGACGATCGCCGCGGCCGCCCAGATATACTTATGCTTGATCAGTTTTGAGAACAGTGACATGGAGAGCCGCCTCATGGTTCATTTTTCTGCGGACCACTCGAGCCGTTCTTTGATGTTCTTCATGAACGCTTTCGTTATCTCACCGAGTTTTTCCGCGATCACGATGTCCTGAAACATGGAAAAATGACCAGACACGTGCCCCTCCAGGCGATAGGTGACCTCGGTCTCATCTTCCGATAACTTGCGCAGCCATACAAAACCCGATGTCTTTATATTGTCTCCCGTCGCCGTCCATGACATGTGTTCGTTCTCGATCATTTCCGTCGTATGGGCCTTCATCTCGATGGTTCTGGTAAAGGGGCCGAAGGACACCCGGAGCGTCCAGACGGAATCCAGGTCATTCAGGAGTTTGACGCCCTTGCACCCGGGGAACAGGCAGCCGACCTCCCGGCGGTCAGTCATGAAGGACCAGACGATCTTGAGCGGTAGCTTCACGGTGAAAACAACTTCTTTATGTGGCATCTGGAGCAAAACCTCCAACTCTGAGAAATTCCATATTACAATTACAAATCCCGAATAAATTCGCCAATGTATAATAGCAGATGACCAAAAGGGTTTGAATTCAGGTAGTTGAATATTATTTGAAATTAGCTCATGGGATTTGGCTTTATTCTGTTCGTCCCATCGCCTTGAGAAGCCGCGCAACGCTCAACTGGTAGTCGTACTGCGCCTGGACATGATCGGTCTCCGCCTGGACAGCGGCGAGTTGAGCGTCAGTTACTTCGATATAAGGACCGATACCCGCTTCGTACCTGCCTTGGGCCAATTCCAGGTTTTCCCGGGCTTTCAGCAATGAGCTTTCCATCACCTCTATGCGGACCTTTGCACTCTCCATGTCAGCGTACGACTGGTTGACTTCAAGGAGAATGGATTGCCGTGTTGCATCCCGTTGGGCTTCAAGGACAATCAGGTTTGCTCGCGCCTCGCTGACCCGTCCTTTCGTCAAACCGCCCTGAAACAGGGGGACGGTCAGCAGCACACCGGCATTCCAGCTGTTCTGAACATCGAATGTGAAAGATATCCCTTGAAACTCTCCCAAATCCGTCGTCCCCTTCGCCCAGTTGTATGCGCCGCTCGCTGACAGCGTCGGCAGGTAGTTGGCCTGCTCCGCCCTGACCCGTGCCCGGGCCGCCTCTATGTCGGCTTCCGCTTTCATCATCTCCGGCCGATTCTTGAGCGCGTCGGTCTGGGCCTGTTCCAGGGCCGGCAGGGGCGAAACGGGTGGAAGCTCTTCTTCGATCTCGGTCTTCTGCCCAGGGTCAATGCCCATAGCGTTATTCAAGGCAATGGTCCTGATACGCGTGCTGTTTTTCGCGTTGATCAAATTGAGATTCGCGTTATTCACGTCTACTTCGGCGCGTGTCACATCGAATCTCGGTTTTGAGCCCGCCTTGAAGAATGCCTGCGCCTGTTTGAGATGGCTTTCGGTCTGCTCGATCGTTTTTTGCGCGACACGAACAAGCATCTGGGCCTGCAGCAGCGCAAAGTATGCCTGTTTCACGTTGAGGATGACATCCTGGACCGTACGCTCCATGTCCCGCTGTGATGAGCGGGTGCTCCATCGTGCTGCATCGAGCGCATTGCCGGTCTTCCCGAAATCATAGAGTAACTGGTTCACCTGAAGTGTCGTGGTATAGCTTTTCGTTACGCTCTCTCCTCCGAAAGCACCCTGTGCATGGCTGTCGGAAAACCCGGTGCTCGCATTGACCTGCGGGAAATAGGGCGAAGCGGCCTGGGTCTCGCGCCCGAACCCGGCATTCACGTTCCCCTGCGCGGCCCTGATGACAGGCTGGTTCTTGAGCGCCGTATCGATGCAGTCCCGCAACGTAAAATTCGTCCCCGCATTGACGGGGGGCGGCAGGACAGTGAAGCTGAGCAGGAACGTTATAATGACAAGTGTCCGCATCAATGTACCCCAGTGCTGGTATTATACCATAGTGTCATAATACGTTCGCAGGTTGTGCTTGCATTTTGGCGAAAGGTATTGTATAAAATTTCATGCGCCACGCGTTAAAACCTGCCGATCTTCTGTCGCTTTCTTTTATTGCGCTGCTCGGCACGATCACTGTTTTATCCATCACCGCACTTCATTCCTGGGGCAGATTGCTCGCCACGTATTTCCTTCTCGGCGCAGCCATCATATCACTCGCGGTATACCGGCCACGGTCAGGAACGAAAAAACTTTTTTTTTATCTCCACACCTTCCTTACGGTGGTCACTATCCTTATCATCTTCAACAGTCTCGGAGACATCATCCCCGACCTGTGGCGCCGCCGCACCTTTGATAATGTTCTGATAAGGATCGACCATTCTCTCTTCGGCGTCCATCCCACGGTATTCATGGAGCGGCTGATCAACCCCGTGCTTACTGCTGTACTCCAGTTTGCCTATATCAGTTATTACTTCATACCGATCTCCCTCGGGGTCGTTCTTATCGCCAAGGGCAAGTATGACGAATTCGAAGATGCCCTCTTCGGCATCGTGCTCTGTTTTTATCTTTCCTACATCGGCTATCTGCTGGTGCCGGCCGTGGGGCCCCGGTTCACCCTCAACCACCTGCAAACAGCGGATTTGCAGGCCACTCCCTTCATCAAAGCGATTCAGGAGACCCTCAACGGCTGGGAACATAATAAGACCGATGCCTTTCCGAGCGGCCACACGGCCGTTGCTCTCATGACCTTCTATTATTCACGGAAATGCAGAGAAAAGGCGCTATTTGGAATCCTGCTGCCGGTCGTATCCGCCCTGATATTCTCAACAGTGTATCTCAGGTATCACTATGTCGTCGACGTTATTGCAGGAATCGGCCTGACCCTACTGACGATATATCTTACGCCAAAACTCTATGACTGCCTCTCACGCGCATCCGGTCAACCGGGCGACGAGCGTCATCACTCCGCCTGACACGAGAGGTATCGACAAGTTGTCATTGACGGGTAGCGGAAGAAGTTCAACGCCTGCGGCGACAATCGCTCCGGTCAAGATGACGGTGCGCATGACCGACACTCCCGCCAGAGGAAGCAAAAACCCGGCCAGCAGGGCGGCGACAACAAAAGCAATGGTTCCCTCCAGGCTCTTATCGCCGATCTTCGTCCTTCCATAGCGTTCGCCGATCGTAGTAGCCGCCACGTCGCCGAATGCTAAAAAACAGACCGCAGCCGTCGCGATATCGGTGCGATATAAATACAGGGATGATCCGATCCCGAGGATGTAGGGCGCCGTGCCGGTGAGTTTGTGTTCTTCGCTCGGGCGGATGAAGCTCCCGAATTTCGAGAAAATGAACCGGTTGATCGACGGAATCCTGAGGCGCATGAGGTCGAGCCCCAGAACAACGGCGAAAAGCATCGTATAAAAGATGAGCGCCCGTTCCCTGCCAAGGATGTAATAAAGCGAGAGACATCCGACACCGCCCAGAAGATGGTAAAGTTTTCGGCCGATGTGCTTCATGATTTCGTTACCGCGGAAGGCAAGGTGTAGAGAGCACGGGAATATATCGTAGCACTCGGTCCACGCCATGTGTGCCATGCTGATTATAATCTCTTCTCATAGATCCGGTATTTTTTGTAGAGTTTCCCGCCCATGAGGTCGCATCCCTTCTGGACAAGAGTATTGTCTTCCAGGATCCATGACATTTCCGCACGCTGATATCCCCTTCGCTTTGCCGCTCTGAACGACTCGAGGTAGAGAAGCGCTTCGATGCCCTTTCTCCTGTACTCTTCCTTCACCCCCAACGTGATGCCGCGGATATCAGTAACCTTGCGCGAGTACCAGAGAAACTTGAATATCCCGAAGGGGAACAGCTTTCCGTCAAGTCTGCTGAACACCTGATTGTAGTCCGGTACCACCATGAAGAACGCCGCCGGCTTGCCGTCCACCTCGGCAAGGATGAGCAGTTCAGGCACGATAAGGGGCTTGAGCCGCTTGGCCATGGAATCGATCTCTTCATCGGTCATCGGTACAAAACCCCAGTTCTTGCTCCATGCGGAGTTGTAAATGTCCTTGACGATTTCAAGATCCCGTTCAAACTCTTTCACGCTCGCGGGGCGAACCGTCAGCCCGGGTATCCGTTTCTTGACTCCCTGTGACAGCCGCTCAAGTCGCTCCACAACGGCTACGTCATTCACAATCACGATGTAGGCAAAGAGGTCTTTGGCCTTCGTCATGCCGCAGTGTTCCATATACTCGAGGTAATAGGGCGGGGTATAGGTCATCATGATCATGGGAGGGGAGTCGAAGCCCTCCAGGAGAAACCCGCACTCGTCGTTCGTGGAAGGGTTCATGGGTCCGCGCATGGTCTCGATGTAGCGCTCTTTCAGCCATGTTGCAGCGGTATTGAGGAGGCCCTCTGCGGCGGTGACATCGGGAAGGCATTCGAAGTATCCGAAAAAACCCGCCTGTTCGTTATGGATATTGATATGATTCCGGTCGATGATCGCCGCAATCCTGCCGACGACTTCTCCGTTCTTACGAGCCAGAAAACAGGCGGCCTCGGCGTGTTGAAAAAACGGGTTCTTGTTGCTCAGTATGAATTTTACCTCGCTGATGAGCGGCGGGACCCAGTTAGGGTTTCCTTTGTACACCTTCCAGGGGAAACGGACGAACTCATCCATTCCCTTCTTGTCGGAGACTTGCTCGATATCCATAGAAAGGCTTTAGTGAAAAGCACGAAATTCCTGCATCGAAATCCAAGTTAAATTTAAAAACTGAAATTGTCCAACATGTTCAGTCTTTGGATTTAAGGCTTTTTTACATTGTTTAGGGTTTAGCAGGCTGTTAAAAAAATCTTTTGAGTTGTTCAATAGATCTTCGGCGCGAGCTAAGTCGAACGCTCACCACGAACGGGCCAATGCCTGCAATTTCACTGTTTGCTTCGCTAAACCTGAGCGCTCTGCCGAGCCATGCCGAAGCACCGTCGAAGGGTGAACGGAGCATTTTTCAACATTTGCCAAAATTTTGAATTTGTCTTATAGCACTCCCAGTTTTTTACCAGCCTTCTCAAGGATCACGAGGACCCGGTCAAGCATTTCCTCCGTATGCGTAGCCATGTAGCTCGTGCGGATCAGACTGCGGCCGGGTTGTGTCGCCGGCGGCACCACGGGGTTCACGAAAACTCCGTCATCGCTCAAGGTCTTCCACATCATAAAGACCCTTTCCATCTCGCCCAGGACCAGTGGAATTATGGGCGTCTCGGCAACACCGGTGTCGTAACCCATCTGCTTGAAAGCCTTCATCATCTTGTGGGTATTGTGCCAGAGCCGCTCCCTGCGTTCCGGCTCCTGATCAATAATATCGAGGGCAGCGATCACCGCAGCCACCGAGGCGGGAGGCGGGCTTGCGGAGAAAATGAGCGGCCGGGATGTATGCTTGATATAATGGATCACGTCCTCATCCGCGGCGACGAAGCCGCCGATGGATGCCATGGATTTGCTGTAGGTTCCCATGATAACGTCCACTTCCTTCTCAAGGCCGAAGTGCTCAGCCGTACCGCGTCCGGTTTTGCCCAGGACTCCGATGCCATGGGCATCATCGACCATAAGCCGGGCGCCGTATTTTTTGCAGACCTTAACGATGTCGGGAAGCGGCGCGATGTCTCCTTCCATGCTATACACGCCGTCCACAACCACGAGTTTGCCTCGGCTCCCGCTCTCCTTCAGAATGTAGTCGAGGCCTTCCATGTCGTTATGTTTGAATTTCTTCACCTCGGCAAAGGACAGCCTGCATGCGTCAATGATGCTGGCGTGATCGAGCTTGTCGATTACGACGACATCATCTTTGCCTGCGATCGACGAGATGATGCCGAGGTTTGTTTGATAACCCGTAGAAAAGGTCAGCGCTCCGTCTTTCCTGAAGAATGAGGCGAGCTTATCTTCAAGTTTCACGTGAATATCGAGGGTCCCGTTGAGAAAACGGGAGCCGGCGCAGCCACTGCCGTACTTCTTTATCGCTTCGATGGCCGCTTCTTTGATTTTCGGATGGCTCGTAAGCCCGAGGTAATTATTCGATCCGAGCATGATCATTTTTCTGCCGTCGACAATCACTTCAGGGTTCTGCTCAGATTCGACCACACGGAAATAAGGATAAAACCCCGCCGCCATCACCTCTTTTGCCGTTGTATACTTTCTGCATTTTTCAAAAAGATCCGGCAGCTTTATCTCCTCGGATGATTTTTCCGTTTTCTCCGGCATTACAGCCATCCCTTTTCCCGGTACCATTTCCATGTAGCCTCCAATCCTCTTTCTAGGGTAAATTTCGACGTGAAACCGAGATCACGTTCACTCTTCTGAGTATCGCATAACCAGTACTTCTGTGCCGCTTCACGCACCTTCTGCCGGTTTGTGATCAACGCCTTCCCCCTGATAAGACCAGCTGCTTCGGACGCCAGTCCGATCAGGTACGCGGCCCAGTACGGGACCTCGATATTCCTCGCTTGCACGCCTCCCGTCGCAAGAAGCGCATGCCGGAACTCAGACCACGAATATGATTTATTCTCGGCGATGAAGTAGATGCTGCCGCTTGGTACCTGTTGTTCGGCAGCAAGGATCAACGCCTCGGCCAGGTCTTCAACATAGCAGGGATTTATGAAGCGCTCCCCGCCGGCAATTTCCATCGTCACCCCTTTTACTGCCCAGCGAAACAGCTCATACATATCCGTGTCGCGAGGGCCATACACCGCAGAGGGACGGAGAATCACGACGGGAAAACGGTCCTTGCACCAGAGCGTCTCTTCTTCTGCAAGAAGTTTGCTCCTGCCGTAATCCGAAACCGGCCGGGCCGGATCTCTGTCCATAACAGGCCTGCCGTCAAGGCTCGGACCTGCTGCTGCAAGACTGGATACAAGGATGAACTTTCGAAGGTTGGGATTATACTGCGAACATGCTGCCAGCAGGTTTTTTGTGCCGATATGGTTCGCCTTGTAATAATCCCGTGACCGAAGTGCTTTCGTAAGTCCTGCAACATGAAAGATAACTGAATTATTCCGAACAGCTGATGCAAGGGACTCCGGCACTGCACAATCCCCCTTCACCAGGCGTACATCCAATCCGGCGAGCCATCGGAGTTGGTCAGGGTTGCGCACCAAACACGTCACGGAGATTCCTTTCCGAAGGAGAAGCTCAACCAGATGGCTTCCCACGAAGCCGGTGCCTCCCGTGACGAGTGCACTGCCGGAATCAACCAATTTCATGTTTTGAGTGGCAACCTTTGTATTTAGTTTAGCGGACGCAAAGGATGATGTCAAGAAATTTGCTGACCAATAAGAACGCTAACGATTATCTCTCCCATTAACGGGGAGACTGCATAAACCGGTCATGTCACACCGGTCGCATTCAAGCTGGATCGTACTGTGAAGCACGTTGAACTTTTCTGACAGCAAGTTTCTGATTTCATCAATGATCTCCCGGCTGCCGCTTACGAGCTGATCGTCGATCAACACGTGAGCGCTCATAGCGTAGACCCCGGAAGTTATGGTCCACACATGGATATGGTATGCCTCGCGAACTCCCTCGATCTTCGCAATCTCCGTTGCGACCGTATCGATGTCGATATGACCGGGTACGGACTCAAGGAGGATGTTCACTGATTCCTTGACGAGCGACCATGCTCCATAGATTATCACCAGAGAGATCAAGATGCTGAGGATCGGGTCGATCAGATACCGACCCGTATAGATAATGATGATACCGCCGACCACGACACCGATCGAAGAAAAAGCGTCGCCGATGATGTGAAGATAGGCTCCCCGGATATTCAGGTTCGTATGGCTGTGCTTGAAAAGGAAGAATGCGCCGATCACGTTGGCGACCAGGCCGATGATTGCGATGATCAGCATCAACGTGCCACCGACCGGCTGCGGGTGCAGCATCCGCAGATAAGCCTGGTACATGATGAAAAGCGACATGAGTACGAGGGCGATGCCGTTCAGCAGCGCTGCCAGGATCTCGAGACGGTAGAAACCGAAGGTTTTCCGTTCCGTCGCCGGCATGGCGGCGAATTTCATGGCAAAAAAGGACAGCAGGAGGGCAAGGTTGTCGGTCAGCATGTGGCCCGCGTCGGACAGCAAGGCAAGGCTGTTCGACAGCAGACCGCCGATCACCTCGGCGACCATCATGAGAATTGTGATTGACAAAGCGATCAGGAGGTCACGCTTCCCTCCCCCAGGCGCCTGATTCAGTCCGCGCTCATGTCCCTGATCGTGCTCATGCAGATCGTGGCCATGGCCGTGGGCGGGGTGTTCGTTTGATGAATGAAAAACCGACATGATCGTGTGTGTTCCTGCAATCAGTCCTTTGACCAGAACCGCAGGTCCGGCACCCCTTCAATCGCGCCGATCTCTGCGGCATAGCCGTAATAGGTCAGCAGGCCCTTTTGTTCCTCTTCGCCGAAGCTGTAGCTGAACAAATTCCAGTAGTTCAAGAGCACCGGTGCCGGGATATTGAACTTCCCGGTGGTTTCCTCAGCGAGTTCCTTGAGATGCGCCAACCCGTACGACTTTGACTCCATAATGATATCATACAACCGTCCGAGTTCCTTGTGAATATTTTTTCGTTCATTCACCTGCCAGAGCGCAAAGACAAAAGGCAGGCCCGTAAACTCATACCAGAGTTCACCCATGTCGTATCGGTGGGGGTATTTCGAGACAGCAGCCTTCTGAATCGCCAGGTCCCCGATCGTAAGCATCGCGTCCGACTGATCCGATGGGTCTTCAACGCCCTGTTCATACAGGGTATACCTCGGATTCGCGGCATACCGTATTTCCAGAAGGATGCGGAGCAGCACGACCGAGGTTGCAGAGGCGGTCGTGAGAGCAACCACCTTGTTGTTCAACTCTTCGATCGGGACCTTGCTTTCGAGGAGGATGCTCATGACCTTCTTTTTCGATGTTATCGAAAGGCCGGGCAGCAAGATGTAGCGTCCGGGGTTCATGGCGTACTCGATCGATGAAGACGGCGATACATCCACCGTCCCCTCATAGAGCAGGCGGTTCAATTGCGTGGGGATGCCTTCCACCAGTTTGAAGGGAAAGGCGACTTTCTGAGTTACGATCCCGGCATGGGGAGGGAAGCAGTTTGAATAAATGATATGACCGAGTTTGAGCATGTTCACCAATTTAAAATGCCACATCAAGTTCAAATGACCAATGCTGCACCTGCCTGTTTAATCATTTGCTCTTTAAGATCGTCTGTCGGCTCAATGATTTGAACTTTGAACTTGGACATTTGAACTTTTTCTCTGCTTCTTATTTTTAAAAAAGTTCTCAAGATCATCCACGATTGTATATACCACCGGGATGACCACGAGCGTAAGCAGCGTTGAGGTTATCAATCCGCCGATCACGGCGATGGCCATCGGCGCCCGGGATTCCGCGCCTTCCCCGATCTTCAAGGCTGTGGGGAGCATGCCGAAGACCATGGCAGCCGTGGTCATGACGATTGGCCTGAGCCGGACCGGTCCCGCCTTCAAAAGCGCTTCTTCGCGCGTCATACCGCGCTTTCTCAAGGTGATCGTGTAGTCCACGAGCAGAATTGCGTTCTTCGTCACGAGGCCCATAAGCATGATCACGCCGATGAGGCTAAATATCTGAATGCGCTCTCCGGTCACGAACAGCAGACCCATGGCGCCGATGAGGCTCACCGGCAGTGAGAACATGATCGTAAAAGGATGGACAAAACTCTCGAATTGAGACGCCAGGATCATATAGACCATGATGACGGCAATAATCAGGGCGAAAGCGATGTTCTTAAACGCGTCCAGCATGGCGTCTGCCATGCCGACGTAGCGGGTGGACATTTCAGGCGTCACGTTTTTCTTCACGATCCCGTTCAGCTCAGTCATGGCCTGTGCCATCGGTTTGGTCTTGTCCGTGCCCGCGAACAGGGTCGCGGCACGCTGCCGGTTGTAATGCATGATGACCGTGGGGCCGGTCCCGATTTTCTGCGTCGTAACGTCTTGCAGTTTCACGAGTTCGCCGGTGGTGGAACGGACCCAGAGGGAATCGATGTCGTCGGGATGTTCCCGATCGGATCTGACGAGCCGTGCCGTTATGTCGTACCGTTCCCCTTCTTTCTCGTCCTTGTATTTGCCCACGATCTCTCCGCCGATCATGGTGTTCACCGTCGCTCCGATGGACGCCGCACTCACGCCGAGGTTTGCGGCCTTCTCACGATCGATGCGGATTCGCACCTCGGGCTTTCCCGTCTCGATGGAAGTATCGACGTCAACCACACCGGGCAGTTTCGCGAACTCGTTCTTGATTGCCAGCGTCCGCCTGTTCAGGTCCTCCAGGTCCCTTCCCTGTACCATGAGCTGGATCGGCACCGCCCTGAATCCCCCGACCATTCCGATGGGCTCGACGGACGTTTTAAGTTCCGGTACGGAGGCGAGGGAGTCGCGTACCTGTTTCATGGAATCGATCTGGATGATGTTTCGCTCCTTTCTCTCTTTCATGTTGACGTAGATCATGCTTTTGTTGATATCCTGTCCGAATTCAGATCCCGTGACATAAAACGTGCTCCAGACCTCCGGGAGCTTTCGGAGCTGCTCGTCGACCTTTCGCATCACGCCATCGGCGCGCGACAGGGAATAGTCGATAGGCGTTTCCAGCCTGACCATATATCTTCCCTGGTCATCGGCCGGAAGGAATTCCTTGCCGAGAATGCCGAAGAGGAAAAGGCCCGCGACGACGCTCGCTCCTGCGATGGCGATGACCTTCCAGCGGTTCCTGAGCGCCAAGGCGAGGAGCGGACGATATACGTCATACATTCTGTCGAAGCCCTTCTCCAGGAACATATAGAGCCTGCCGTGTTTTTGGCGGTGGCTCAGGAAGCGAGATGTGAGCATGGGTGTGAGCGTGAGCGACACGAAAAGGGAGATGAGCACGGCCACGGTCACGGTGATGCCGAATTCGAAGAAGAACTTGCCCACGATGCCCTTCATGAAAGCCACAGGCACGAACACGGCAACAATGGAGAACGTCGTTGCCATGACCGCCAGGCCGATCTCGGAAGACCCCTCCAGTGCCGCCTTCATCGGCGCCTCCCCTTCTTCCATTCTGCGATAGATGTTTTCGAGCACGACGATGGCGTCGTCGATGAGAATGCCGATGGAGAGCGACAGCCCGAGCATAGTCATGTTGTTAAGCGTGAATCCGAACGCCTGGATGAACGCAAAGGTCGCGATCACCGAGGTGGGCAGGGCCACTGCGCTGATCAGCGTGCTTCTGACGCTCCTGAGAAAAACAAAGATGATTAATATGGCGAGCACTGCGCCCAGCCAGAGCGA